>CAZHNZ010000064.1:0-22619 GCA_964534355.1 uncultured Parabacteroides sp. | reverse complement strand
TGGGCGGTGTGGGTTCGGCTACCGAAATAGACAATATTCAGGTTTCGTACTCGGGCGACGACTCGTTTGAGTGGTTTGGTGGCTCGGTCAACTGCAAACACCTGATTGCTTTGCGGGGTTGGGATGACGACTTCGATACCGACTTTGGCTACTCGGGTATGGTACAGTTTGGTGTTTCGTTGCGCGACCCCAATGTGGCCGACCAAAGCAAATCAAACTGCTTTGAGTCTGACAACGATGCGTCTGGTTCTGCTAACACACCACTTACCTCACCTACCTTCTGCAACATCAGTTCTTTCGGGCCCAAAGCAACGTCAACTACCACCACCAACTCGCTGTATCAGAGCGCTATGCACATACGCAGAAACTCGAAACTGAAAATTTTCAACTCTGTTTTTGCCGGTTGGCCATCGGGTTTGCAAATAGATGGTAACGCCACTCAGGCGGGTGCCAACAACGGTGATCTTAAAGTAAGAAACTGCGTTTTATCGGGTATGACCAACAATTTTGTCGTTCCGGCCAATCAAACCTGGAGCGTGACAGACGCTACAAACTGGTTTAACACAACGGTATTCAACAACACGACTTATACCGATAACGACGCACTGGCCCTGGCTGATCCGTTCAACCTGACTGCACCCCGTTTCAGTGTCATCCAAAGCTACCTGCTCAATGGTTGGGTATATGTGAAAAGCGGTGCTACACTCACCATCAAACCGGGTGTTGTGATACGTGGCGACAAAACCAACAAAGCCGCCATCATTGTAGAAAAAGGAGCTAAAATAATAGCTAACGGAACAGTTACAGATCCTATCGTATTTACATCGAACCAACCGGCCGGAAGCCGTACCTATGGCGACTGGGGTGGTATCATCCTTTGCGGACAAGCACCTATAAACACACCTACCGGCTCAGCCACCATCGAAGGTGGAGTGGGTTCTACCTATGGTGGAACAATTGCCGACGACAACTCGGGTAGTCTGAAATATGTACGTATCGAATTTCCCGGTATCGCTTTTGTAACCAACAGCGAAATTAACGGTCTGACAATGGGCGGTGTGGGTTCGGCTACCGAAATAGACAATATTCAGGTTTCGTACTCGGGAGACGACTCGTTTGAGTGGTTTGGTGGCACCGTAAACTGCAAACACCTCATCGCTTTGCGTGGCTGGGATGACGATTTCGATACCGACTTTGGTTATTCGGGTATGGTACAATATGCGGTTTCTCTGCGCGACCCTAATGTAGCCGACCAAAGCAAATCAAACAGCTTCGAATCTGACAACGATGGTTCCGGTTCTTCTAATGCGCCTTTTACGTCAGCCATTTTCAGCAACGTAAGCTCTTTTGGTCCGAAAGCGACATCAACCACAACTATCAACTCTCTGTATCAGAGCGCCCTGCATATTCGCAGAAACTCGAAACTTAAAATCTACAATTCTCTGTTCGCAGGCTGGCCATCTGGCTTACAAATAGATGCAAATACCACTCAGGCAAATGCAACCAACGGCGACGTGAAACTGCAAAACTGCGTATTGGCTGGCATGAACAATTCGTTTGTGGTTCCGGCCAATCAGAACTGGAATGTGGGTGCCGAACGCAGCTGGTACAATACCGCTTCATTCAAAAATGACTCAATGTCAATCAGTCAGCTCGATGTGGTGAATCCGTTTAACCTGACTGCACCCGTATTTACCACCAAATCGACTTCTAAACTGAATGCTCAGTCGTATTGGTACTTCCAACCGGCAAGCGGACTGACAAATTCAATGGCTATTGTAGCCAAAGCTAACGCCAATGGCAAGCAGGTAACCGCTGCCGGATCGATGTTGCTGGCTTACAAAAACGGAGAATGCAAAGGCTCTTCAACTATCGACAATGCCACCGGATTGTTTACACTTTCTGCCGGTTCTGCCCTCACAAGCGACCCGGATGTAGAACTTCAACTCTACGATGCAGAGAGCAAAAAGCTCTTCCTGTTGCCTACTTCATTCGATTTCTCTGCCAACAGCACCACCGGAACCGCAGCCACACCGGTAGAACTGAATGCCACTGCTTCGCTCAACATTCCTCTGAACAAAGGTTTCAACTGGATTTCGTTTAATGTTCTTCCCGAAAACAACTCATTGTCGTCTGTGCTAAACTATACAGTTCAAAACGAGGACTATATTTCATCTCAAACATCACTTTCTACCTATTACAACGGTGTATGGTATGGCATGGGAAATACGGGAATCGAGAAAAACAAAATGTACAGACTCAACTGCGGCGCTACCACTCCGGGCAGCATTCAGATTACCAATCAACCATTGGTTAAAAACAATCCGGTGACAATCACCAACGGCTTCAACTGGTTGGGCTATTCGTTGAATAACAATTACGACATTAACACAGCCCTGGCCGGCATTCAGGTGGCCAACGAAGATTTTATACAAACCACAGAAGGATCGGGCAAAACAGCCACTTACTACAATGGCGTTTGGTACGGCGGTATCACTATGAAACCGGGTGTTGGTTATCTGTTGAAATCATCGAACAACAGCACCTATAGCTACCCCAAAAACACAATTGGTTCGCAAACAAGAAGCGCTGAACTCAGAAGCATTACTAACACAAACGGCATATTGCCCGCATTGTGGAACGTAACAGCCGGTTACAAAAACACCATGCCAATCTACGCTCAGGTGCTCAAAAACGGTTCGTTGTTTCAACCGGAAGGAGTTTTGCTGGGTGTATTCAAAAATGGTGTTTGCTACGGGTATACCCAACTGATCACCGGCCCGACAGGCAATCTGCACCAGTTAACTATGATGTGTAACAACGATACAGAAAGCGGTTTCAATTACAAAGTGTTTGATCCCACAAACAGCACCACATATGAAGTGACCGAAACAGTTGATTTCAACAATGGTGTGGCCGTGGGTAAAATATTTGCACCGCTGCAACTGCACATTTCAAACATAACCACAGATATAAAACAAAGCGAAATTGCACCTTTCTCGGTGTTCCCAAATCCGGTAACAGCTTCATTTGTGGTAAATCTTAATTCCGAAGACAGAGCACAGGCTTCTGTGGAATTGTTCGATATGCAGGGACGATTGATTGAAACAATTTTCAACGGTAGTATCACCGGGAACAAGACAATTCAGGCACAACGCAAACAGGCAATCTCGAACGGAATTTATCTGTTGAAAGTGGTGATTGGCGATAACAGCTACAACCAACGTTTGATTTTCAAATAACGAAAACCGAACAAAAGTATAGTAAATCCGGAACGTTCGCGCGTTCCGGATTTATCTATTCATTCACAATATAATTAAAACAATATCAACAACCACCATTATGCATTATGAATTAAGCATTTAAATTATGAAAAAAAATAACTTTATCTACTTCTTACTTTTTGGTCTGATGGCCATTTGTGCCTGGCCTTCTTTTGCTGTAAACAACGCAGACTCGCCCTGGGTGGCAGAGTCGGGACTCAAAAACACGATGCCTGTCTATGCTCAAATATACAAAGAGAATGCCCTGTTTGAGCCCAAAGGCGTTTTGCTGGGTGTGTTCAAAGAGAACAAATGCTACGGTTTCACATCATTAATAAACGGCCCCACAGGCAATCTGTTTCAACTCACCATGATGTGCAACAACGATACAGAGGATGGCTTTCACTACAAGGTGTACGATCCCAATACAAAAACAGTTTACACCGTAGGCGAAAATCTTTCGTTTACCAACGGCGTGGCTGTTGGCAAGATATTCGCACCGGCACAACTACACATCACCGGCGTTTTCTCTGCCCTGCAAAGTACCGCTTTCAACCCGATTGCATTTGCCGTTTATCCCAATCCGATAGATGATGTAATCCAAATACGGTTCAACACCCCCAATGCGGGAAACACAGAGACGGTGGTCGAGCTGTACAGCCTCACCGGAGAAAAAATAGCAACTCTCTTTGCCAAATCAATTCCGTCTAACGGTGTTGTCTCTGTCAACCGCAAAAAAGAGTGGAAAAAAGGGTTGTATATTCTCAAATCTGTGGCAGGTCAGCACACATTTGCAACCAAAATCAGGTTGAATTAAAATCTATCGTCACACGATATTATCATCTTCTTCACCGCTTTGTAAAATACCCGGATTATCTTTGTGTGAAGCGGGAGATGTACCCGGTTTAGTTACATAACTTTTAGTTTCTACCCCGACTGTCAAAGGTCGGGGTTTCTTAAAAAACAAAATAATCACCCTATGAATTTAAAGAATCTCATCACCCTTGCACTGCTACTGCTGTGCAGCATGGCATTTGCTCAGAAAATCGTAGTCAACGACGGTACATACTATACCGACGAGTCGCAAACCACCCTTTACACCGGCGAATACCGCGAGTATCACGAAAATGGAGCCCTTCATCTGGAGGTAAAAATTAAAAATGGTAAACCCGAAGGCACCTACAACGTCTATTATCCCAACGGAAAAGCTCACGAAGTAAGAGCATACAGAGAAGGGATGTTTCACGGAATCTGGCGCACCTACAACGAAAGTGGTTTGCTCACAGCCGAAGCAGAATATCAGAAAAACCTGAAACACGGTCGGTGGAGAATTTGGGATGACAACGGAGTATTGCGTTACGAAATGAATTACAACGCCGGCAAAAAGTGCGGTAAATGGTATATGTGGGACGAAAAAGGCAAGTTGATTTCCGAGAAAAGCTATTGATTTACTGCTAATTATAAAAACCAAGCAGCTGAAATAAATTTGTAATAAAACTGTATTTCGACTGTAATAAAGCAGAAACAACGATACCCTACTTTTGTAAAAAAAATAAAGGAGATTAATTATGAAAAAAGTCGTGCTATCTGCCACACTGGTATGCTTGTCTGTATTTGCCACCATGGCCAACAATAAAAGCGAAAGCAGCAATTCTGAATCCAAAGTGGCTGTCAAAAAAATGATTACCGGAAAAGTAATCGACCCGGTGACCAACGAAGCCATTGCCGGTGCTACTGTTAGCATCAATGGCAAAAAGGTATTTACCGATTTTGAGGGAAATTTTCAGGTAGAAAATCCGAAAGACAAAACAGCTGAAATGACTGTTTCGATGATTTCATACACCTCTAAAACTGTGGTTTTGACATCCGAAAAGAGCCAGGAGATCGTTATCGGTCTCAAAAGATAAGGGGGTAGAAACCTATACCTCTGCAAACAGGTCAATCATCTAAATCAGACGGTTGACCTGTTTGTTTTTTATACGTATCAACAACGTCATACGGTTGTTGTCTGTCTGTAATATCTCTGTTGTTATTTTGCATAAAACATACAGATAATGGACAGACAAAGATTCTACAAAACGATAGTTATATCGGACCTGCACCTGGGAACCGAACACTCAAAAACCACAGAGCTGGCCGAATTTCTGCGCACAGTAAACTGCAAAACGCTGATACTCAACGGCGATATTATAGATGGCTGGCACCTGCAAAAAAGCGGAAAGGGTAAATGGAAAAAGGCACACACCGATATTTTCAAGATTATGATGAAAATGATGGAGAAACACAATACCAAAATCATTTACGTCAGAGGCAATCACGATGATTTTATCGACCACCTGGCCCCCTTCTCGTTTGCCAATCTCTCTATCGTGAAAGATTACATGCACATTAGCTGTGGCAAAAGATACTTCGTAACTCACGGCGATATATTCGACTCTGTAACCTCAAAAATGGTATGGCTGGCCAAGCTCGGCGATATCGGATATTCATTTCTGCTTTGGATAAACCGCTTCTACAATATCTATCGAAAGAAACGGGGCCTCCCCTACTTCTCGCTGTCGCAAAGCATCAAACAGAAAGTTAAATCGGCCGTGTCGTACATCTCTGATTTCGAACAGGAGCTGGTGGCTCTGGCCAAACTTCGCCGGGCAGACGGAATAATATGCGGACATATTCACCAACCGGCCAACCGAATGGTGGACGGTATTCACTACCTCAATTCGGGCGACTGGGTAGAAACCATGTCGGCTTTGCTCGAAAGCGAAGAGGGAAAATGGGAACTCTATCTGCACAACGAACGACGCATCACACCGGTACAGGAGGAAGAAGAGATAATAGATGAACTCTTTTTCGAGACCATTATTCACCGTAAAATTCCACAAAAAAATATTCAGGTTGCTATATCAAACAATTTTATCGGATGAAATATCTATTTGTAATTCAGGGAGAAGGACGCGGACACATCACTCAGTCGCTGAGTTTGAAGCGAATGCTCGAAAAAAACGGGCACGAAGTGTGTGCCATGATGGTGGGAAGCAGTGCCAAAAGACGGCTACCCGATTTCTTTTTGCAAAATGCCGGTTGCGACATCATTCGCTTTCGCAGCCCAAACTTCCTGCCCACACCCAAAGGCAAAGGCTCGCCGCTACTCACAAGCATACTCTACAACCTGACTTTGCTGCCTGTTTATGCACAGAGTTTACTCAAAATCAGACAAACGATTGCCAATGAGCAACCCGATGTGGTGATCAACTTCTACGAAATCATGTGTGGCTTTACCTACGGCCTGTTCAAGCCTTCGGTGCCAATGATAAATATTGCGCATCAGTACTATTTTCTGACACCCGACTTTGAATATACCGGCAAAAACAGATTCCGGTTCGGCCTGCTCAACTTCTTCTCAAAACTAACAGCTATCGGCAACTCGGGCATACTGGCGCTGTCGTTTCGTCCGGCCACGGGCGACAACGAAGGCAGAATACGGATTGTACCACCACTGCTCAGGCAAGAGGTGCTGGATCAGGAGATTATCGCCGGCAGATACATACATGGATACCTGCTCAACAAGGGCTATGCCTCTGAAATTGAGCAGTGGAGCGAAGAAAACCTGTATCAGCCACTACACTTTTTCTGGGACAAGAAAGAGGGTAAAAAGACGGAACTCATCACCCCCATGCTGGCGATGCACCAACTGGACGACAAGCTGTTTTTGCACTACATGGCCGGCTGCAAGGCTTTTGCGACCACGGGAGGATTTGAATCGGTATGCGAGGCCATGTATATGAAAAAGCCTGTGCTGATGGTGCCCATACACATCGAGCAGGAGTGCAATGCCCTGGATGCGATGGCGGCCGGAGCGGGCGTATATGCCGACTCATTCGATATGAATACTTTGCTGAAATACGCAAAAGAACATAAAAACAACAGCCATTTCCGCTTTTGGGTACATGCTGCCGAGCGTTTCTTTGTGGCGGAGCTCACCAATATCGAAAACCAACAGGTGAATGAAGGTTTTGTTCCACAAACAGGATTAGGGTTTTAGTGTCAATAGTGCTACTTTTTCTTTTTTAAACAACCATCTCAAAGCAGGATGAAGGGGCTGTATCTGATAGGGTAACAGCCCCTTTTGAATAAACGTATAGCCAAATCCGGCTCCACGAGCGGTAAACCGACCTGAAAGTAAAAAGTGAGCCAATTGGCATATTTTCAATTATTTTCATATCTTTGCATTCTATTCGAAAATTCCAATATATAATTTTAAATATCAAAAATCTATGAAGACGTATCTTGTAACAGGGGGGGCCGGATTTATCGGTGCAAATTATGTAAAACTGATTTTAGAAAAACATACGGACATCTTTGTTATCGTGCTCGATGCACTGACTTATGCCGGAAATCTGGGCACAATTGTGTCTGATCTCGAAGATCCCCGCTGTATTTTTGTAAAAGGTGATATCTGCGACAAAGAGCTTGCCAATGAACTTTTTGCAAAATACGAAATCAATTATGTGGTGAATTTTGCGGCCGAAAGTCATGTGGACAGAAGTATCGAAAACCCACAATTATTCCTGATTACCAATATACTGGGAACTCAAAACCTGCTCGATGCAGCTCGTAAAAGCTGGGTGACTGGCAAGGATGAAAACGGATATCCAACCTGGAAGCAGGGTGTGAAATTTCATCAGGTTTCTACCGACGAGGTGTATGGTAGCCTTGGCGCAGAGGGCTATTTCATGGAAACTACACCTCTCGATCCGCGTAGTCCGTACAGTGCTTCGAAAACCGGTGCCGACCTGATTGTTCAGGCTTATGCCGAGACCTACAAAATGCCGGTGACAACCACACGTTGCTCAAACAACTACGGCCCTTTCCATTTCCCCGAAAAACTGATTCCGCTGATTATCAAAAATATACTCGAAGGAAAATCGTTGCCTGTATATGGCGATGGTACAAATGTGAGAGACTGGCTTTATGTGGAAGACCATTGTAAGGCTATCGATATGGTAGTGACAGATGGCAAAGTGGGCGAAGTGTATAACGTGGGCGGACACAACGAAAAGCAAAATATCGAGATTGTGAAACTGACCATTTCCACCATCCGCGATTTGATGGAGCAGAATCCGGCTTACCGCGAAGTGTTGAAGAAAAAAGAGATGAAGGATGGCCAAATCAGCATCGACTGGATCAATGACAGCCTGATTACCTTTGTGAAAGATAGATTGGGCCACGATCAGCGTTATGCTATCGATCCGACAAAAATAAAGAACGAATTGGGTTGGTATCCCGAAACGATGTTTGCCGAAGGTATTGTGAAAACAATCAAGTGGTACCTCGAAAATCAAAACTGGGTGGAAGAGGTGACCAGTGGCGATTACCAAAAATATTACGATAGAATGTACTCGAAACGATAAAAAAAGAAACCCCGCACAGACCAGTTGGTTGTGCGGGGTTTTGTTTTTTTAGGCAGAGACTATTATTGTCCGAACTTTTCGCGTTCGATATCTGCCATAACCAGCTTAATCTCTCCATACGAAATATCTTCGCCCAATGCCTGTTTGATCTCACCCAATCCTTTCGTGATGTTTTTTTGCAGATAGAGCCTGATTGTTTCCGCTTTCTGTTTGTTTACCAATGCATCAATATTCAATTCGCCAACAGACACATAATGAGCCAAATGGCCTTCGATAGTGCTGTTGATCACGCTTCTTTCACGGGCAATCTCTTCCACTGTTTTTCCGGACAGAAACAGGTCGTACGAAATCTTTTTGGTGTCAATTTTAGGCGCTTTCACCTTCTCTTCTACCTCGAAAGATTCGTTGGTTATTTCTACCGACAGATTGTTCATTTGCTTGTATTTGATGATGATTTCCAAAATCTCTTTGCCAAACGATTTTATTTTTTGCGGACCAATACCATTTATCTCTTTGAGGTCGCGCACCGTTGTGGGCATAAATTTTACCAACTCGGCAATAGATTTTTGTGATAATACCTGAAAAACAATTACGCCAAGTTCATCGGCTTTGTCATTTCGCCAACCCTTGAGCAGTTTGCCCAGGGCCGTATCAGTCTCTTTGTTTATCTCTTTGCGGTTGGCCTGTTTAGTCGGTGCATCTGCTATCGCACCTTTTGCGCGGGTGTTCAGGTAGTTGGATAGCGAGAAGCCATTTTTACACGAATCGAGACACAGATGTTTGATGCGCAAATCATTGGCCAATCGTACTATAATATCGTTCAACGATTTTTGCACCGCCTTGTTGTCGGTGTCGGGTATCATCTCTTCGTTTAGCCTTTTGAGCAGAATGTTGTTTTTATCGAGATAATAGACAGAAGCCTTTTTTATTCTGTCTTGCAGGGCTTCGTTACTTTCAATATCGGGCGCTTCGGCAAAAAGCCTGTTTATTTGTAGTACAAATTTTTCGGAAACTGCAATAAAGTCGGTTTGCAATATACCCAATACCTCATCTACAGCCGGTTGGGGCGAACCGACAATTGCTGTAGCGTGTTCTTTCATTACCCGCAGCAGGTTGAAGAAAGCGCGTTGTATGGGTTTGTAATCAAATAATTCATGCAAGAGCTCTATCTGAAAACGTCTTTTTGATTCATCCAGCACAGTCTGATTGGGTTCGTTCTTCTGCACCTGTTGGTTGAAGCCCGATACTTCGTTGTCGTTGATGATGCTCTGCAACCGGATGGGCGCACCCAACACCAGTCCCTCCAGCGTTTTGCAACGGCTTAGCGCCACATATACCTGACCATGAGCAAAGGCAGCCCCGGCATATATCATGGCTTTTTCGAATGTTAACCCCTGACTTTTGTGAATGGTAATGGCCCAGGCCAGTTTGAGCGGCAGTTGAGTGAACGAGCCAATTATACTTTCGGTAATCTCTTTCGACTTTTCATCGAGCGTATATTTGGTGTTGTCCCACTTTTCAACATGTACTGCAAATGGTTCGGACACATCTGGGCACTTCACCCATACTGCATCGTTTTCAACCCGTTCAACCGTGCCAATCTTTCCGTTGAAGTAACGCTTTTCGCCGGATGTATCGTTTTTGATAAACATCACCTGAGCGCCTACCTTGAAAATCAGACTTTTCTCCGTCGGAAAGGATAACTCCGGAAATTCACCCTCTATTTTTGCCTCAAAACGATGCTCCATCAGTCGTATGGCGCGCAGTTTGGTGTCGTTTATCTCTTGCGACTGACGGTTGTGTGTGGTCAGAATAATATATCCTTCTTCATTTTTAGGTTGAAAACCGGGTATATGCCTTTTGTTCAGCTCATTGAGCGTAGCGGCATCTATTCTGTTTTCGCGTATCTGATTGAGTATTTCAATAAACTTTTCGTCGCTTTGCCGGTAAATGTGCTTCAATTCAACAGAGATGTAGTCTGTCTTTTGCAACGCGCGACTGCCAAAGAAAAAAAGCGTGGAATAAAAAGGGCGCAACAGACTCATATCTTCGTCGCGCACTACCGGGGGCAATTGTTGCATATCGCCAATCATCAGCAATTGCACACCACCAAAGGGCTTCGAGTTCCGGCGGTAGCGTCGCAATGCCTCGTCAATACCATCGAGCAAGTCGGCACGCACCATACTTATTTCGTCGATCACCAACAAATCGAGACTACGGATAATGTTGATTTTTTCGTTGTTCATCCGAAACTCAAACCTTCCCGGCGCCGCATTGCGTGTGTATCCGCTTCCTTCATCGGCCGGCAGAATGGGGCCAAATGGCAGCTGAAAAAACGAATGTATAGTAACGCCACCCGCATTGATTGCCGCTACGCCGGTGGGTGCCACCACAATCATTCGCTTCACCGTGTTTTCTTTCAGGCTGCGCAAAAAAGTGGTTTTACCGGTTCCGGCCTTCCCGGTCAGAAAAATATTTCGATTGGTAAACTGAATAAAGTCTTTGGCCAATTCAATTTGTTTGTTTACGAATGAATCCATATACTTGTCTTCTTAAGTTTAAACATGTTTTAAACGGTAATAAATCTGCATTTAAATAGTACAAATGCATTGTTTATAATTCACACTGAATGGAAACAATACAATTTCAGCTACATAACAAAAACAGAGATACGACCCCAAGATTAACGGGCCTGCTCTACTGAAAAACTATTTTTCCGGGCAACGAAGTTAATAAATATTTTTCATTTTAGTATTTAAATGAATGTTTTTTCTCAAAAATAAACGAATAAATGAGTTGCTAGAATGCAAACGATATGTAATGATAAAAAAAACTAAATGGATGGATATAAATCTGAATTCATATACAACAATACCCTATCTTTGCGTTATAACGTGAAAATAAAAATAATGAAGCCTCTTTCTCTTCAAATGGTTGATTTGGCCGGCCAATACAATGCCATTCGCGAAGAAATGAACAACGCTATACAGGATGTACTGAACAGTTGCTCATTTATTAACGGAAAACCGGTCGGCGAATTTGCCCGAAATTTAGCCGCTCAACTTCGCTCAAAATTTGTTATACCCTGCGGTAATGGTACTGATGCTCTGCAAATTGCCTATATGAGTCTCGGTCTGAAACCAGGCGACGAGATAATTGTGCCTTCATTTACATACATTGCACCGGCCGAAGCTGCCGCGCTACTGGGACTTACCCCTGTTTTTGCAGATTCAGACCCGGAGACATTCAATCTGGATTGTAGAAAACTGGACGAATTGGTTTCGCCTAAAACAAAAGCCATTGTGGCGGTTCATCTGTTTGGCCTGAGTTGTAATATGGAGGCCGTTCTTGCATTTGCCCAAAAGCACAATCTCTATGTAATTGAAGATAATGCGCAGTCTATCAATGCTTCTTATCGTTTTTCGGATGGCCGAACAGTCGCCTGCGGAACAATGGGGCACATCGGTTGTCTCTCTTTTTTTCCATCGAAAAATTTGGGTTGCTACGGAGATGGCGGAGCATTGCTGACTCAGGATGCAGAACTGGCCGGGCGTATCAAATCGATAGCCAACCACGGACAGACTCAGAAATATGTGCACGAAACTATCGGTTGCAACTCGCGACTGGATACTCTGCAAGCGGCTATTTTAAATGTTAAACTCAATTATCTGGACAAATATACAGCTGCCCGACAACTGGCCGCAGAGAGATACAACCGGCTGCTGGCCGGAATTCCCGGATTGCAAACGCCGCAAATGCCTGAAAATCAATTATCCGTTTATCATCAATATACTATTCGGGTTGAGGCTGGTTGCCGGGCCGGTTTGCTGCAATTTCTGGCAGATGCGGCTATTCCGGCCATGGTCTATTACCCGATTCCGCTTCACCGCCAACAGGCTTTTGATGGCCGCTGTCGCCGTGCCGGCTCACTCGCCGTTTCAGAAAATCTATCGGAGCGGGTGCTCTCGTTGCCCATGCATACCGAGCTAAGCGAAAGCGATCAGGAATACATCTCTCAAACCATCCGAAACTTTTACGCTTTGTCATAATAAATAGCTACATTTGCCCTTTAAACAGAAAATACGATGCGAAAAACAATACTCTCACTCTTTATTATGGTTTGCTCATTATCCGGTGTATTCGGCCAAATCAATACCGAACGCGTCATGATTATCGGACGAAATGCGCTCTATTTCGAGGATTACATTCTCTCTATCCAGTACTTTAATCAGATTATTAAGGTAAAACCGTATCAGGCAGAACCCTATTTTTACCGCGGGGTGGCCAAACTTTATCTGGAAGATTATGTGGGTGCCGATGAGGATTTCTCGTTGTGTATAGAGCGCAATCCGTTTATAGTCAATGCCTGGCAATGCAGAGGTATTGCCCGCCAAAATCTGAAAAAATACAGCGAAGCGATTGCCGATTACAACAAATCTCTCGAGTTTGACCCCGAAAACAAAAATACACTACTCAACAAAGGTATCGCCTGTCAGCAGGCCAAAAATTTTACACAGGCCGAAGAGACATTCAATCAGCTGGTGTCGATGCATCCCCGTTTCTACAACGGATTTCTGGGCCGAAGCGGTCTTTTGGCCGAAAAAGGAGATTCGGTCAAAGCATTTGCCGATGCAGATAAGGCGATTAAACTGGATAAATATTCTTCGCAGGGATTTGCCAACCGGGCTATGTTTTATTATCAAACCGGAAAATACAAACAGGCACTCACCGATATGAACGAAGCGGTCAAACTGGACGCAAACATCGGCGGATATTACATCAACCGGGCTATTATTCGCTATTATCTCAATGATTTGAGGGGAACAATGGCCGATTATGACAAGGTGATAGAGATGGAACCACGCAACCGGATGGCGCTCTACAACCGGGCTCTGCTGCGCACACAGGTGGGTGACAACAACCGGGCTATCGAGGATTTCGACAAAGTGTTGCAACAGGAACCGGACAACTATTTTGCCTGCTACAACCGGGCTTTGCTGCGGCAGGAGACCGGCAATCTGAAAGGGGCCGTCAGCGATTTCACAAAAGTACTTGCGCAATATCCCGACTTTTTGCCGGCCTACTACGGACGGTCCGAAGCCCGCAAAAAACTACGCGATCTGAAAGGAGCCGAAAAGGATTTCTGGATGGCTGTCAAACTGGAGAAGGAGGCCGACAAAATTCGCAAAGAGAAACGCAAAGAGGCTGATAAAAAGAACGATACCGCAGCCAAAGAGGACAAAACCCGCAAAGAATCGGATAAAAATATCTCAAAATTCAAAAGTTTGCTGGTGGCCGACAATATAGAGGCCGAATCACCCAAATACAAAAACGAAAATCGTGGTCGGGTGCAGGACAAGAAAACAGATGTTGAGTTAGACGACCTGTTTATTCTTACTTATTACGAAAAGGGTGAAAAGCTGACTCGAAAAAGTGGCTTTAGCGCAGCTGTTGAGGCATTCAACAAGAATCAGAAATTGACGCACAAACTGGTGATGACCAACGACGAACTGGCGCTGTCGGAAGAGAAAATTAAAGAGCATTTTGCCTCAATAGACGAGTTGTCGAAGGAGTTGGAAAAAGAAACCGATAACTCGAACGTTTACTTTGCCCGCTCTATCGACTTTATGCTGGTGCAGGACTTCACAAGTGCGATGGAGGATCTCACCCGGGTGATTACCTATTCGCCCGAAACAAGTATTGCCTATTTCAACCGGGCAGTAATCCGGTACAAACAGCTCAAATACAAGCTCTCGTCGGAGGAAGAAAAAACAGAATTTTCTTTGGCCGAAAGCTTCTCGCTCAGCAATCTGAAACGAAATACTACAAAAACAGAACGGGAGTTTAGCGACGAAAAGTCGAAGCTGCAAATGGAATACGAGTTGATTATCCGCGATTTGGATGCCGTTGTTGCCCGTTTACCCAAATTCATCTGGGCCTACTACAACCGCGGCAATGTGCGCTGTCTGCAAAAAGATTACCGTTCCGCCCTGGTCGATTACAACGAGGCCATTCGCATTGAACCCGAGTTTGCAGAGGCCTATTTCAATCGTGGTTTGGTCAATCTCTATTTGGGAAACAACGAAAGTGGCATCTCTGATTTGAGTAAAGCCGGCGAATTGGGAATTGTCGGGGCTTACAACATTATCAAACGAATTGGCAATTAGAGAATCAACTGCCCCGACAACCGGTCGCGATCCCGGCGCGGCATTTTCTGAATTACCTCGATGTACGAGTGTCTGATCCACTGTTTTACTTCCGACACCGGCATTTCGCCGTTCAGCTCAATGGTGTTCCACAACTTTTTATTCATGTGGTATCCGGGCGACACGCAGGCGTACTTCTCACGCAACTCTACGGCCTGCCCGGGCTCGCATTTCAGATTAATCTGCAAAGGATTTTCATCCAAAGTGGTGAGAGCAAACATCTTGCCACACACTTTAAACACAATAGTAACATCATCGAAGGGAAAATCCTCCGTTGTTTCGGGAAACGAAAGACAAAAGTCTCTCAGTATTTCAATGTCCATATCCGGTTAGTAATCAATAGTTAACATACGAATTCTCCAGCGGAAAATTCATCCAATCTCCATTCTGCTCACCGCCACTGCGTGCCCAGCCCCTGAATTTAGGATAAGCATTCCACAGGGCAACCTGTTCTTTGGGGTACAAAAAATGAAAAGGCAAATCCAGAAACATTGGTTGATTGCCTATATCTTTGTTTTTTAAAGAGGCATCGCCAAAGCTGGTTGTATATGGGATTTCGTTTTGGCGAATATTGTTTATGACTACAAATTTAAATTTATTGATATCTACATTGTTTAATTCTCCGGCTTCGGTGCCACGAATTACAATCTGTACTGTTTGGGCCCGTTTGGTCACATAATAGGTGTTGATAAATAATCTTTCGTACGAAGAATCAAATCCATTTTCTACAAAAAGACTGTTCAGGTCATCTGTTATAGGGAAACAGGTGTGTTCCTCCCTGTCAATGGCAAACATATCGTTGTATTTGTATACAGGTCGGTTAAAGTCGTTCTTCTCAATAAACATTTTGTAGAAAAATAGTCCGCCGGAAATTGCTCCTTTTAACTCTTCGGGATAGACTGCCATTGTTCCGTAAACCGCCAGATTTCCGACGCCCATTGCCCGGGGAGTAATGCTTATTGTGACTGAGTCTATGTAGGTTTGAGCGGTCAACCTCACCCGTTGGCTTTTTATCGTATAGTCAAAAACAATATCGTTCATGTCGTAATCTCCACCGTAAGGATAGGTATCCTCAGCAACAATGGTACCATATCTGTAGAGGGCTGACACAACTAAACCCTCCGTAGAGGCTTGTTTGAGTGTGCCTGGTGGAATAACTGAGAGTGTGTCATTTTTCGATATGATAAAACGGTAACTGCCTACCGGAAGATTGAACCCAAACAACACACCTTTCTTGTTTTTAACGCTCGAACCAGCTGTTGTTATTTCAACAACCTCACTCTTTTTTACAGCGTTCCAGGTAAATGATGCCGGCACACCCAACTCAGCCCAGGCAGTCCCAATAGCTGTTTTTATTGTATCGTTGCTGTTTGGAGTGTTGTTATTAACACCAAAAATATCGTCGACAGTGGAGCAGGATACAAAAAAGCTAACGAAAAAAAACAGAGTCAAAAGAGGATAAAATGTTTTCATATAACATTAGATTTGAAAGTAAACAATCATATACAAATGTATGGAAATAAAACCGAAATATTGACAACATTACTACTTAATTACACAATTCTCAATTTACCAGACCGGAGGGTAGAATGCATCCTCTATATGCTCGGGAATGTAACTCTCACCGTGCTTCAATACAGAGACCACATCGAAGCGCACATCTGTATTAATGTTGAAAATATGAATATAGTGGTGAGTGGCTCGTATGATTTTTCGAATTTTATCATTTGTGACAAATTCCCATGGATTCCCATAATCAACTTTTTCGCGTGTTTTCACTTCTACCACAACCAGAAGATTGCCTTTTTCGGCCACAATGTCTAGCTCAAGCCGATCAATTTTCCAGTTGGTATGACGAATAGTATATCCCTTGCTCAGAAGCATTTCGCGGGCAGCTTCTTCACCTTTTCGCCCTGTTTCGTTGTGTGCAGCCATGTCGTTTTTGTCTGATAGCATTCAAAAATAGATGCTTTGGATACGAATTTGCAATCGTAAACATAAGCAGTACTGCAAATGTAATTTTTTTTCCGTAAATTTGCACCCTTAAAAACAAAAACCTCATAATCATGCACGAAAAAATCATTATCCTCGATTTCGGTTCGCAAACCACGCAGTTGATTGGTCGTAGAATCAGAGAGTTAAATACCTATTGCGAAATTGTTCCGTACAACAAATTTCCACAGGACGACTCAAACATCAAGGGAGTAGTACTCTCGGGAAGTCCGTTTTCGGTGTATGATGACAGCGCATTCAAAGCAGATTTGACCAATATCCGGAAAAAATATCCGGTTTTAGGCATTTGTTACGGGGCTCAGTTTATTGCCCAAACAAGTGGTGGTAAAGTAGAACCGGCAGGTTCACGCGAGTATGGACGCGCTCACCTCACTACCTTGCATACCGAAGATGCCCTGCTCACCGGCATCGAAAAGGGTGCTCAGGTTTGGATGTCGCACGGAGATACAATTACGGCTATTCCCGAATCTTTCAAAATTATTGCCAGCACCGAAGATGTAAACATCGCCGCTTACCATGTGGACGGTGAAGAGACCTGGGGCGTACAGTTTCACCCCGAAGTTTTTCACAGCATTTGCGGAAAACAGATTCTCGATAACTTCCTATCTATTTGCGGTTGTAAAAAGGACTGGACTCCGGCTTCGTTTATCGAAGAGACTGTCAAAAGCCTGAAACAACAACTGGGCGACGACAAAGTGATATTGGCTCTGTCGGGTGGTGTCGACTCATCAGTAGTGGCCGTTTTGCTCAACAGAGCTATCGGTAAAAACCTGACCTGTATATTTGTGGACAATGGATTGCTGCGCAAAAACGAGTTCGAAAAAGTGCTCGAAGATTACGCTCACCTCGGCCTCAATGTGATTGGGGTGGATGCCAAAGAGAAGTTTTACAGTGAGTTGGCCGGTGTGACCGATCCCGAAGCCAAACGCAAAATCATAGGCAAAGGATTCATTGATATTTTTGATCAGGAAGCCAAAAAGATACAGGATGTAAAATGGTTGGGGCAGGGTACAATTTATCCGGACATCATCGAATCTATTTCGATTACCGGTACCACCATCAAGTCGCACCACAATGTGGGTGGACTTCCCGAAAAGATGCACCTCAAACTGGTTGAGCCACTGCGCCTTCTCTTCAAAGACGAAGTAAGAAGCGTGGGTACAGCTCTGGGCATGATGCCACACCTCATCAAACGTCATCCTTTCCCCGGACCGGGTCTCGGTATTCGCATCCTTGGTGATGTCACGCCCGAAAAAGTCCGCATTTTGCAGGAAGCAGACGATATATATATCAACGGATTGCGCGAATGGGGTCTCTACGATCAGGTTTGGCAAGCCGGAACCATCCTTCTGCCTGTTCGCTCGGTGGGCGTGATGGGCGATGAGAGAACCTACGAAAATACGGTTGCTCTGCGTGCTGTGACCTCTGCCGATGCTATGACAGCCGACTGGGCGCATCTGCCTTACGACTTTATGGCAAAAATGTCAAACGATATTATCAACAAAGTGAAAGGAGTCAATCGCGTGGTGTACGACATCAGCTCGAAACCACCGGCAACTATCGAGTGGGAATAAACCCGAATTTCACATGATACAGAACAAAATAGGCTGTCCCAAAATAAAATTTGAGGCAGCCTAATTTTCTTTCTTCTTATCTATATACGCAGAATAGTACAATCATCAGCATATCGCACGATCAACTACTCTTTCTTCCCTTTTTTCATAGGATAAGTACCCGGTAAAATAACATCGAGAAGACTTTTGCCCCACAATCCGAGCAAAACTGCACAGGCCAGACAACCCAGACTAAGCATAAATGTGGGAATAGAATACTCACCACGGGGTGTAATAAAGTACATCAGGGTGGATAGTGTGAGAATAATAACGCTCGCAATTATTTTGAAACGCAGAAGAGGAGTTTTAAGTGTTTTGAAACGTGTAAGACCATCCAGCACACCCGAAATGGAAGAAAGTACCAGCGAAATAGGCAACATCAGCAAACTAAAATCAATAACACCCGTTGTCATATCCGGTTCTATGCCAGGAAACATCCATTTGAAGGCAATCAACAAAGGAACCAAAGCAACAAAAGTTTGAGACAAATGGATCGCAATCGGATGTATATCCAACGACAGAATCAAGAGCCGATTGGCTGATACTCTTTCACGATAAGGCTCAAATACTTTTTTTGGCAATCCACATGCAGGACAAACATCTCCAAGCTTATCTGCTTCCATCACATAACCACAAGGGCGACAACGTACTAATTCTTTCATGTTCAATTCTTTTAGCTGATTTCTATTTATTACTATTTAACGCTTTATTAAACCCAAATCAAAAACATTTGGATATAGTTTCACTAAAGTTATTCGTTAAGCAAAACCTATTTCGGCAAAATTAAAAAATTATTGGATAGATGATTGAATCTAAAGGAATAAAAAAACAAAATCAGGTATTATTTAGATGGTTTTTATATTTTCCTTCCGAAAAAAAAATAAGTCTGATAATGGGGCTAATATACGACAGACCTGTTGACATTAAAATTTCAGAAAGCCAATTATTGCCTCTTATAATGCTTCAATCTGAGAAAAATAGATATTTCCTGCCGATTGTTTACAATTTATTTGCTATTACCCTATTTTGATGATAAATTTGCAGTCGCAAAAAAAAATTCAACCAAACTAGAAAAATGCCCGAAATATCAGATCGCGGTGTCAAAATGCCCGCTTCACCCATTCGCAAACTTGTGCCGCTGGCCAACAAAGCCAAAGCCAAAGGTATTACTGTGTACCACCTGAATATTGGTCAGCCCGATTTGCCAACTCCTGAAGTAGGCATGGAAGCCATACGCAATATCGACCGTAAGGTACTCGAGTACAGCCCCAGCGAAGGCATTGCGTCTTTGAGAGAGAAATTGGTTGCTTACTATGAAAAATTTAACATCAATGTTTCGGCTGATGAGATTATCATCACTACCGGTGGCTCTGAGGCAGTGCTATTTGCCTTTTTGGCGTGCCTCGATCCGGGTGACGAAATCATTGTGCCCGAACCAGCCTATGCCAACTACATGGCGTTTGCCATTTCTGCCGGTGCAGTCATCAAAACTATACCATCTTCAATAGAAGAAGGATTTGCGTTGCCCTCTGTGGATAAATTTGAGGCGCTGATTTCGGATCGTACAAAGGGTATTCTGATTTGCAACCCCAATAACCCGACTGGTTATCTTTATACTCAAAAAGAGATGAACCAAATTCGCGACCTGGTGAAGAAATACGATTTATTTCTTTTTTCGGATGAGGTTTACCGCGAATTTTGCTATACCGGTGCCCCTTACATTTCAGCTTTTCACCTCGAAGGAATCGAAGATAATGTAGTGCTGATAGACTCTGTGTCTAAACGATACAGTGAATGTGGTATTCGTGTAGGAGCACTCATCAGTAAAAATAAAACAGTGCGCGATAGTGTGATGAAGTTTTGTCAGGCCCGACTGAGCCCACCGCTTATTGGTCAGATTTGCGCCGAAGCTTCTCTGGATGCACCGGATGATTATTTGCTCAATACCTATAATGAATATGTGGAGCGACGTAAATTTTTGATTGACGGACTAAACCGCATTCCGGGATGCTATTCTCCTATACCTATGGGTGCATTCTATACCGTGGCAAAATTGCCGGTAGATGATGCAGATAAGTTTTGCGCCTGGTGTCTCGAAGAGTTTAACTACGAAGGACAAACCGTATTTATGGCTCCTGCATCGGGATTCTACACCACCCCGGGACTGGGTGTGAATGAAGTGCGAATAGCTTATGTCCTCAAAAAAGAGGATTTGGCCAAGGCACTTATCGTCCTGCGAAAAGCCTTAGAGGCTTATCCGGGAAGACAAATTTAAGCTATATACAAGCGACATACAATGAATCTGGAGCTTTTTGTTGCAAAAAAGATACATTTTAAACAGTCGGGGGAGAAACGGGTTTCACCTCCGGCTGTTCGCATTGCCACCATCGGTATTGCACTGGGGCTGGCTGTGATGATTCTGGCTGTGGCCATTGTTGTCGGTTTCAAGAAAGAGGTGCGCAACAAAGTGATTGGCTTTGGTTCGCACGTACAAATATCTCATTTCGACGAAAATAATTCGTACGATATGAGTCCTGTAAACACGCCCGACTCATTACTCACCCAACTGGGCCGTACATCCGGTGTTGCTCATGTTCAGCGATTTGCTACCAAACCGGGCATCATCAAGCTCGACAATGAGTTTCAGGGAATTGTATTGAAAGGTGTTTCCAAAGAATTTGATTGGGGCTTCTTTGCACAGCATTTGCAAAAAGGTAAACTTTTTTCTGTATTGGGCGTTTCACCCTCCAATGAGGTGATGATATCGTCGAAAATTGCGGATAAACTAAATCTTAAAGTTGGCGACTCTTTTCTAACCTACTTTGTGGAAGACAAATTGCGGGTTAGAAAGTTCCGGATTTCGGGTATCTATTGCACAAACTTTACAGAATACGATAATGTGTTTGTATTGGCCGATATGCGCCACATCAATAAACTAAATGGCTGGACGACTAATCAGTCAGGCGGAATAGAGGTTTTGGTAAAAGATTACGATCAACTGGACAATACCGCTTATGCCATATTTGAAACACTAAATCTAAATAATTCGAAACAGGAAAATGCCTATTACGTGCGTACTATCCGCGACTTGCATCCGCAAATATTCAGCTGGCTCGAGCTATTGGATATGAATGTCTGGATTATTCTGATATTGATGATATCGGTGGCCGGCTTCACCATGATTTCCGGATTGCTCATTATCATACTGGAGCGCGCAAATATGATTGGGATTCTCAAGGCAATGGGTGCCAACAATGCTTCTATCCGCAAAGTGTTCCTGTATGTCTCTTTCTTTCTGATTGGTCGGGGTATGATTTGGGGCAATATTATTGGCCTTTCGCTCTGTTTTATTCAAAAATATTTCTCAGTTATATCGCTCAATCCCGAGGTTTATTACCTGACCGCTGTACCGATAGATCTCAATCCCGCCTACTTCATTCTGCTCAATATCTGTTCTCTTTCTCTTTCTATGCTGATGCTGGTAGGGCCCTCTTATCTGATTGCCAAAATACGTCCGGCAGAATCAATACGATTCGAATAGATTTGAAAATATCTGGAAAGGACATGTTACCTTCAGTAAAACCATATTTGAAAATAAAGATAAACGAAATAATTCTGCTATGAAAATCGCAAAACTTCTTCCGGCCATTTGGCTTATCTCTTGTCTGGGCTATGCACAGATAAACAACAACAGTTTACCCTCACACGGGGTGCTCTGGAAAATATCGGGCAACGGGTTGACCAAACCCTCCTATTTGTTCGGCACATATCACGCTGCAGGGGGTACTCAGATACTGGACACCATACCGGCAATCAAAACATTGATTCTTTCCACAGAACAAATGGTTGCTGAGACAAATATTGACAATGCGTTTAAATCATTAATCCGGAAATATATCAATATCAAAAGTAAATCACCTGATATATATAAACCATGGCCAAAAGCCGACTCGACGTATGCGAAATTGTTGTCTGTAAGCGATAAAAAACAGTTGGAGTCGATTGTTGCCAAAAATAAAACCCTCGCCTATTTATACAAAATGAATTACAGACCAAGTTTATTGATGTCTTTTTATTTACAGACAAAGAGAAGAGAGTCCATTCAGGCAGAAA
>CAZHNZ010000063.1:0-22774 GCA_964534355.1 uncultured Parabacteroides sp. | reverse complement strand
GTTTGTAGTTTCCCGTCGCAAAGCCCATCGTGGCTCATTGTTGCGCTGGGTAAAAAGCAGATGTTGGGAGGCGTTCATATCTATTTCGGATATCCCGGAAAAAGGTCGGTTGACGATTTTCAGGTAGAATTTTCGAAAGATGGCAAGTGGCAAACCATTCCTTCGGCCATTGTTTCGGGCAACAGGTTCGAGGCGGTGTCGCTGGCATTCGATGCTACGGTGCCGGTGTTTACCGATTCGCTTCGTTTTACTTTTACCAAAGTAAGGACGCCGAATGTGGAGGTGCGCGAAGTGGCCGTGTGGCCGGTCATCAAACTGGGTATTCCGGCTTTGGGAGCCGATGTTTCGGGCTACGAAGCTGCCCCGGAACCTTATGTTCCCAAAATCTACATCAACCAAAGCGGATATAATTTGGGTAAACCCAAGCGATTTACTGCACCATTGGTGGACGATGGCACGCCCTTCCGGATTGTGGAAGCCGGTACGCAAAACACTGTGTTTAGCGGAAAAGTACAGAAAAACTTAGGTGATTTCAGCGCCTTCAACCCCGAAAGTAAAAAGGAATTTGTAATTCTGGCCGACACGTTCAAGTCGTTCCCTTTCCGCATCGGGCAGTGGTGGATAGAGCGGGTGACTTATCAGAATGCTATGAATTTCATGATTGACAGCCGCCATTATGTAGGCAATTATACGCTGAAATGTTCGGGAACACTTGGCTGGCGCGACGATTCCCACTTCGGATGGGAGCTGCATACGCTAGTGCCTCAGTATCTTTCCAATCCTACAGCTTACGAGCGAATGCCGCATCAGGTTAAATATCAGGCACCAACCGATACAACTTTGTGGGGAGCGTTGAAACCTTATGACGAAAGTGCGCCCGACATTGTAAAACTAATACATTGGGGAGCCGATGTGATTGTTTCACAAAAGCTTAATCACGAACATTTCAAAGGACAGATGGCTTATTTCCTCTATGCATGGCCGTACATCAAACAGTGGTTGCCACAGCAAAACTACGATGCGGTAAAGGAGTATGCACTTAAAATATGGAAAACTGAGAAAGTGGACAAATGGTTTGCGTACAACGAAAGTGCCGGCCACAACATGCTGGCATTGAAAACCAAAATTGGCACCACCAAAGGAGCTTTACCACCCGGTGCATCCATCATTCCTAATCTGATGATGTACGAAGTGGCCAAAAGAGACCAAATGAAAGATGCTGATGTTTACTTCAATGCCGCTTACAATCAGGTGAAATGGATGGTGGATAGCCTCGACTGGAACAATCCGCTCACCACCAAAGGTCAGCGCATGAGTGAGTTTATCACCATGACAAGTTTGACGTATATGCTGAAACAATATCCCGAAAAATCGCCTGCCGGACTGAAAAAGAAGATGGACGAATGGGCCGATGTGTTGATTCGTCGTTCCGACAATATGTGGGATTTCCGCAAGCTGGACGACAAAGATCAGTGGTGTCCTACCGGAGAGAGACCACAGCATTGGAATGAAACCGGAAATATTGTGGGCCTGCCTGCCGCCATTCTCTCGATGGTCAATTTCATCGACGACAAAGCCAAAGCCAACCGGCTGATGGAGATTGCCTATGCGCATCTCGACGATGCGTTTGGGCGCAATCCGTGCGGCAGACATTGCTCTTTCGATGCCCCTGCGGAGATTGAAGGAGTCGATTTGGGCTGGTATGTTCAACATGCCGGAGGTATCGGTCAGCTTTCCGATGCGCGTTTCGTGCTCGAAGGTTCGCCCAAAAACGCCCATTATCCCTACCACCCGGAGCGTGGCGATATTGGCTGGACAGAAGGTTGGGTTTCGTTCAACACGGCTTATAATCTGAGTCTGGCCTATATGGCAGATTACGATACCGAATGGGCTGCAACACGCGAAAAGAATATGGTGACACTTCGTCTGAAGGTGCCTTTGAACTTTGATTACAACGCCAAAGAATATGTTTGGGTCGATTTGAAAGACAAAAAAGGAAAAGTGACCAAACTCAAATTGACCGAGGAGAGCGAAAATTCACCCTGGTTCTCTATTAAATTGAAAGCACCGGGTAAAAAATCAGTTGTTTCATACGGATTGGGGTATTTCCAAAAAAGTATGGCTATTCCGGCGAAATAGACTTTTTCTCGATTTTAAAGAAACATTTAATCCATTCAAATTTTTCATATATGAATTTTAATTTCAATAAAATAGCTGTATTCAGTGTTTCAGTGTTGATGATATACTCATTCACCCTTCGGGCACAAGTAAAAAAGGGGACAACGAAGTCCGTTTCGAAAGGAACTTACCGTCTTTTGCCCGACAAACCGCAGCAATACATCTGGGGCCTTGGCTTCGAAATTCAGTCGGATGCCATTGCTTCCGGGAACTCGGGTTTGCCGCAGGAGTACACCAGTGTGCCGCACGACCTGACACCATCTGAGCGCGATCGCTTTTACAAAGATATGCTCAGCGGATTTCGCTATTGCCGCATGGCTGCCGGACTCTATTTCCGCGGAACAACGCCCGACAAAAAACAGCTGCGTGGCCGTTGGGAAACTCAAACGGCCGAATTGCGGGAGATGTTTCAAAAGGCAGGTATCGAAGGGCTCTGTTTTGAGTATTTTTCGCCTTCGCCTTACTGGAAAGCCAACGGGAAATTCGAGGGTAAGGGAGCGGACAATAAACTGCGCTGCTTTGGTTCCAATTTTAAGAACGACTCTGTTTACAAAGGCGATACCGCCCGTTTTCTGAATGACTTTGCCGAAAGTGTGGTCAACGACATTCATTTTTTTGAGTCAAATAAAATTCCCGTAAAGATGTGGGGACTTCAAAACGAGCCTAAATGGGATTGTCCGTATAGTTCGTGCGTGTACGATTTGGATGGTTATACCCAAACATTCAACACGGTAGCACCCAAAATAAAAGCCTTCAATCCCGGAATTACGATCATTGCCGATTCGTGGGAAGGCCCGTTGTTGTTTGCCAAGAAAATCAACGAAAACCCCGAAACCCGCCGCTTTGTTGATGCCTGGGTTTGGCATCAGATCGGTGCAAATTCCAATCAGTTGATCGACCAACAGGAGAAATATCAGAAAGAGACCTACGGCCGCCCGGTGTTTCAAAACGAATACGAATACCTGAGTGGCGGCACATCGCCCCGTCGTTGTCTGAATACGGTTCAGAACATTATGAACTGGTTTACTTTTGTCAATTCGCCTACCTGGTTTTGGATTCATGCCCTCAAACCCATTGGAAATGCCGAAGCTTCGGGATATTCGCTGGGTTATTGGAAACCGGCCAACTGGAAAGAAAATGCAACAACG
The DNA here is from genome assembly GCA_964534355.1 of uncultured Parabacteroides sp. Classification (GTDB taxonomy): domain Bacteria; phylum Bacteroidota; class Bacteroidia; order Bacteroidales; family UBA7332; genus CAXXIC01. The sequence continues at coordinate 19,448 of CAZHNZ010000063.1, read as the reverse complement.
GCAGTGAAACCGAAAGGTGTTGCAGCCGGCTGTGGCCGAACCGTTTATGGGTTCGAAGTAAAACGCGCATCGCAGGAACTAATCGGATTGAAATCTGTCAGCATCGACCGGGGAAGTGCTAAAAAGCCGGGAAATGCCTTTCAATTTGTGACCGATCAACCATCGGATGTCTATATTGCCGTGGAGGCAGCAAGCGGGTTTACGCCATCGGCCGACTGGCAAAAAACAGAGCTCTTTTTGCTCTGGGACAGAGAAGATGTAGTGTACAAAAAGAGATTCAAAGCCGGAAAGATTGAGATTCCTGCTAACACCGGATTAAATGCTAAGGGAGAATACGGCATACCGCATCTGGCCATGGTAGCACCGGTATCGGCCAAACAGAAAGAGATCAATATTACGGCCGATGAGACCTGTTTTGTCGAAACCATTGAAGCCCGTAAAGAGGTGGATGTAACCAAGGTTCAGCCGGGCAGTTGGGTGTATAACAACTACAACTGGTTTGCGCTTGCCGGATTCCTGAAACACATGCCGTGGAACAGCCGCCGATTTGAAGTTACGGAAGATGTAGTGCGAAAAAATCAACGTATTCTGGCTTTCAAAACACCTGCGGGAAAACTGGTATTTGTAATTACCAACCGTGGCGATGAGCCGTTTGCATTTCACGTTAATACATCGAAAAACGCCTCATTCAAAGGATACCGCTATACGCCCGAAGAAGCAGGTGCTGACTCAAAAGGTGTGGAAATAGGAGTGAAAAACGGCGAAACGCTGTCGGTGGAATTGCCTGCCATGAGCTGGGATTTTTGGGTGGAACAATAATCCTATCCTGCATTTTATTACACGATTATAATTCAATATTGAAGATGAGAAAGTTTAAAGGATTATTGCTTGGTCTGTTGGCAATCAGTCAACTGTCTAATATACAATTGGTCAGCGCGCAAACGTCGCAATTCAGCGAAATGACCACCCTCGAACAGTTTGGCGGCCCTTCGTCCGGAACTTATACCCCCACGCAGGCCGAAAAGCAGCGCATTGCCTGGTTTCGCGAAGCCAAATTCGGGATGTTTATCCATTGGGGATTGTTTTCGCAAATGGCCGGCTACTGGAAGGGCGAAAAAGTAAGAGGTGGCGAGTGGGCCATTAAAATGAACAAACTTCCGATTGAGGAATACCGCCTGTTGGCCAAAGAGTTCAATCCGGTGAAGTTTAACGCCGACGAATGGGTAAAACTCATCAAAGCAGCCGGAATGAAATATCTGGTTATAACATCCAAGCACCACGACGGTTTCGCCATGTTCAGGTCTGCTGCATCTGCCTACAATATTGTGGATGCAACGCCCTTTAAACGCGACCCGATGAAGGAGCTGAAAGAGGCCTGCGACCGACACGGCATCAAATTCGGACTCTACTACTCGCACGCTCAGGACTGGAACGAACCCGATGCGTATGGCAATAACTGGTCGTTTGGCAATTACAAAGGAGACATGGATGCCTATTTAGACAAAAAGGCTTTGCCACAAATACGAGAGATTTGCGAACAGTACAAGCCTGACATCGTGTGGTACGATACCCCCGGTGGAATGAATATCCAACGCGCCCGAAAAGTGTCGGGCCTGACCCGCAGTATTTTGCCCAATGTGTTGATAAACAGTCGGATCTATAATAGCGAAGAGGCCGGTCTGTGGGATTATAAAAGTGGTGGCGACAACGAAGGCTTTCCGCAGTATAACAATGTGCCGTGGGAACTTTGCGGAACCATGAACCAAAGCTGGGCTTTCAAGAAGTGGGATACCGATTTCCGTCCGGTCAGCGAATTGCTTTATCACCTGATAGATGCGGTTTCGAAGAATGGAAACTACCTGTTGAATGTAGGACCTACCTGCGAAGGTGAGATTACAGAGCCCTATGTCCTGCGTTTGCGTCAAATGGGCGAATGGCTGAAAGTCAACGGAGAGGCCATTTACGGATGCGGCGGAACCGCCTTTGGAACCGAGTATGGCGACTACGCCACCGTGGATGGCAAAAAGAAATTTGTGGCCAAACCTGCCGACTGGCGTTGCACCACCAAGCCGGGGACAGTCTATATCCACATTCTCAACTGGCCCAAAGATGGTAAAATTGAACTTCCGGCTCTCAAAGGTCAGATTAAGTCGGCAACCCTGTTGGCCAATACCAAAGCAAAGGTGAAATATGCGCAATCTGCCGATAAGATCATTCTCACTTTGCCCAAAACAGCACCTGACGCCGTTGTATTGGTGGTGAAACTGAGTTTGTAAGAAATGCTCAACCGGCATAACAAAACGGTTACTTTGAATATATATTTGCAAATACAACCAATCTGAAAATAAGAAGCTAATACTCAACACCTAATCTATCTCTCTAAAATGAAAAAACAACTTCTCTTCTTTTTCTTAATTTTCCTGTCAGTAGCAGGAATGCGGGCGCAGACTATGCCCGAACTCAGTACCCCGGGTTCGGAAAAGTGGTATTACATACGGTTTAAAAATCTCTGTTTTGTGCTTCAGGATATGGGATCAGGGGTTAATGTTCGTACTAAAACTGCTGTGTCAGGAGAAAATGGTCAGTTGTGGAAAATCGAATTGGCAACTTCCAGTCCCGCAACTTATGTCATCACCTCTAAGCTGGGGAATAAAATTGCTTACTCAGGATCCCGTTTTATAACCAATGCAAAGGGAGATAGTTTGCTGATTAAAGCATCTTCAATTTCGGGTTATATCCCTTCGTGGGAGATTGGCCGACGCGGCAGCAGTCTGACCATGAACCAACAAGGAGGAGCAGGACTTAATAAACAAATTGCAGAATGGTATGCAGATGCCGGTAATCCGTTGGAGTTTATTACACCCGATAATGTGCCAACCATTCCGGCCGAGGTGCCGCTAACCGGAAGTGCCGGCGCGCCTGCCCAAAAGTTGGCGTTGTGGTACCGTTATCCGTCTACATCCTGGATGAACCAATCTTTGCCCATAGGAAACGGGCAGTTGGGCGCCATGATTTTCGGGGGTGTTAAGCAGGATGAAATTCAGTTTAACGAGAAAACTTTATGGACCGGAACCAGTACCAGTTATGGGTCATATCAAAATTTTGGAAATCTGTTTATCACAAATGACACGGTAGCCGAAGCAGTCAATTACCGTCGCGAGCTGGATATCGAAAATTCAATGGTTCGGGTAAGTTATACAAACAAAGGAGTTGACTATTTGCGCGAATATTTTGCAAGTTATCCCGATAAATCTATCGTGATCCGGCTTACCGCATCGCAAGCCAAACAACTCAGTTTTAAGATGAGGTATTTCAATGCTCATGCCGAAGTGCCGGTTTATAAAGGCAACTCTGTAACCGTACAGGGAAAATTTAATCTGGTAAGCTATGCCTCAAAAATTACCCTGATCAATGAAGGCGGTTTGGTTACAACTACATCAAACAGTATAAAAGTAGATAGTGCTACCGCCGTTACCATACTCATTCACGGTGCTACCGATTTCGATGCGGCTTCCCTTTCACACATTAGCAACACATCCACTTTAACTACCCGTGTTTCGAATGTTGTAGCCAGTGCTGCGGCAAAGGATTATAATACTTTGAAGAATAGTCACATAGCGGATTATACTTCGCTCTTCAACCGGGTTTCTTTCGATATTGCGTCAACAAAAAATTCTCTTCCAACCAATGAATTGATTAAAAGTTATAACGCATCTACCAATGCAGGCATAGTTGGAAATCCATTTCTTAATTTATTGTATTTCCACTATGGACGCTATTTGCTTATCAGTTCGTCACGTGGCGTGAGTGTTCCTTCCAATTTACAGGGGATTTGGAACAATACCAATGCACCTTACTGGTCGAGCGATATTCACGCCGATATCAATGTGCAAATGAACTATTGGGGTGCGGAAAACACCAATCTATCGGAGCTTCACGTGCCTTTTCTCGATTATATTTACAACGAAGCCCTTGTCTATCCGCAATGGCGGAAAAATGCTTTAGATGCGAAAAAAGCGCTGACGACAAAATTAGGCGGTTCGGCCTCTTCTGTGACCTCTGCCAAAGGCTGGACGCTTTACACCGAAAATAATATCTTCGGGGCAAATAGCTCATTTGCATTGAACTACGTTGCTGCAAATGCCTGGTATTGTATGCACGTATGGCAACATTACCGCTACACGATGGATGAGAATTATCTGTTGACCAAAGCGTATCCGTTAATGAAAACGGCTTCGGAGTTTTGGATGGAGCGCCTGATAAACGACAGAGGCATAGCGATGGGAACCAATATTTTGAAGGATTATGCACCCGATGGTACCTTGGTGGCGCCTTTGGAATATTCCCCCGAACAAGGACCTGCCGCGGAAGATGGTGTAGCTCATGCTCAACAGCTCTGCTGGGATTTGTTCAGCACTACCTTGCAGGCAATGAGTGTATTAGGCAATAAAGTAGCTGCGGATACTGCTTTTAAAAGTCAGTTGCAACAAACACTGAGTAAGTTGGATAAAGGAATTGGCATTGACAAAGATGGACATCTACGCGAGTGGAAATATACAGAACGTACTGCCGGAGATGCTCAGCACCGACACTGTTCGCATCTGATGGGCTTATATCCCGGCAATCAGATTTCTTCCAAAATTGACAAAAAAGTTTACGATGCAGCGGTTAAAACCTTGACTGCCCGCGGATTTTCGACAACGGGTTGGGCCGAAGCCTGGCGTTTAAACCTTTGGGCGCGATGCAACAATCCCGTGAATTGCATGAAAGTTCTGAATAATGCCCTGAAACTGACTGCTACTGTAAATCTTGATTATGCTAATGGCGGCGTTTACGAAAATCTTTTCGATGCGCATCCCCCTTTCCAGATTGATGGTAACTTTGGTTCCAGCGCCGGAATGGCCGAAATGCTGATGCAAAGCCATACCGACACAATCGATATTTTGCCGGCATTGCCTACTGCGTGGCCTACAGGTTCAATACACGGACTTAAAGCCGTCGGAAATTTTGAGGTAGATATCGACTGGTCAACCGGAAAAGCAACAAAGGCTGTTGTTAAATCGTTGAGCGGGAAAGAATTGCGATTGGCCTACACCGAAATTGCAAAATGCGAAATAAAGGACAAATCGGGAAATGTTATTACTCCGGTTTTCAAAGGAACAAATTGTGCCATCATCCCAACTGAGATAAACGGTGAATACACATTTACATTTAACAAAGCGAATACTGCCGTTGAAAAAATTAAGGGCAATGATCTGTTTTCAATTTACCCCAATCCGGTAGAAAATGGCATTTTAAATATTAAGCAAAATGTTGGAGAAGAGGTAAATGTGTCAATATATAATATTATCGGACAGCAGGTTTTAAGCAGAAAAATGAGTGAAAACGTTCTCTCACTTGATGTCTCATCTTTGTCCCCCGGTATTTATACAATTAAAGTTGGAAATGGAAAAGTTGAGAGCACCCGGAAATTTATCAAAAAATAAATAGCAAATAATCAGAAAACAGGCATTGTTTAAAATGTCTGTTTTCTTTGTTGACCAATTTATCCTGATAATTCTATTCGATTCTAATTTTTTTATCCTGTCTGAAATTGATTTACTTCGATTTAATGGTTTTGTTTCAACTTATTTAATAGCCTGATATTGAGTGTCAGATTAAGATTATTGTAAAAAATTCCAAATATTAAAATGTGATGAAAATCAGGTCAATATTTATTCTTTTCTTTTTGTACGTATTATTCCCTCTGTTTGCCCAAACTATCCATGTTTCCACCAAAGGAAACGACAAAAACCCCGGCACGCAAGCCCGGCCTGTGTTCACTTTTGGCAAAGCGCAGGAGCTTGCCCGTAAGCTCACTTCGAAAAAAAATGTTGAGGTGGTTTTTGCTGCCGGCACCTACTATTTGCCAAAAACAGTTGTGTTAACCCCTGCCGATAATGGAATTACCTATCGTTCCGAAACCGAAGGGGCTGCCGTTTTGAGCGGTGGTAAACTGCTCAATCTGAGCTGGAAACCTTATAAAAACGGAATCTTTGAAGCTGCAATGCCTGAGGATTTGATTATCGACCAACTATTTATCAATGGCGAACGACAGCGAATGGCGCGTTATCCGAATGCCGTTCCCGGTAAGATTATTTTTGACACATGGGATCCCAAGCCTCATATCAAAACAGATAGTGCGAATAATCCGCTTCGTCCCGAAAGGATAGCCGGTTGGAAGAATCCGGCCGGCGGATATATTCATGCCATGCACACTTATTTGTGGGGCGGAATGCATTATCTGATAAAGGAAAAAAATGCCGATGGCACCCTGAAAACCGAAGGCGGCTGGCAAAACAACCGCCCAAGTGGGATGCATGGTGCGTATCGGTTTGTCGAGAATATTTTCGAAGAGCTGGATATCCCCGGCGAATGGTTTTACAACAAGGCTCAACGCAAAATCTATTATATGCCACAGGCGGGAACAGATTTGAAAACCGCCAAAGTGGAAGTGGTACGGTTGAAACACCTTGTGGAATTCTCAGGTTCGAAAGCCAATCCTGTGCAATCGGTTCGGTTAGAGGGATTTGTGTTTCGTCAGGCGGCCCGCACATTTATGGAAAACAGAGAGCCGCTATTGCGTTCCGACTGGACCATTTACCGTGGAGGAGCTGTTTTGTTTAACGGCGCCGAAAACTGTTCGGTGGAAAATTGCGAGTTCGACCAATTGGGGGGCAATGCCATTTTTGTAAATAAGTATAATAAAGGCGTTGCTGTACGGGGCTGTTATATCCACAATTGCGGTGGAAATGGCGTGGCTTTCGTAGGCGATACGTCGGCAGCAAGAAGTCCTCAAACGCTGACAAAGACAATCCCATTTGATAAAATGGATCGTACACCCGGCGTTCGCAACGATAACTATCCGCAGAATTGTCTGGTCGAAAACTGCCTGATTACGATGATTGGTCGCGACGAAAAACAGACTGCCGGCGTGCAGGTTTCCATGTCTTTTAAAATCCGCATCAACCATTGTTCTATCTACGATGTGCCCCGTGCCGGCATCAACTTTGGCGAAGGTACATTTGGCGGACATATCATCGAAAATTGCGATATTTTCAATACCGTTCTCGAAACGGGCGACCACGGAAGCTTCAATTCGTGGGGACGCGACCGCTTCTGGGCAGGTGACCCCAAACTGACCGTGGCCGATGTGGCAAATAATCCCGATATGCCTACCCGCGATATGCTTGCCCCAAATACCATTCGCAACAGCAGATGGCGCTGCGACCATGGCTGGGATGTTGACCTCGATGACGGATCTTCCAATTATATTATTTACAATAACTTAATGCTAAACAGAGGCCTGAAACTTCGCGAAGGTTACAACCGTACCGTTTACAATAATATCATTGTTGGCAGCAGCATTCATCCCCATTGCTGGTATCCCAACAGCAACGATGTAATCAAAAACAACATCATAGCGAGACCCTATATGGGCGCTTTGATGAACAGGAGTATTGCAACTGATGGCAAATGGGGCAAAGAGGTTGACAACAATCTGTTCCTGTGCGATGCAAAAGCCATGGCGCGCTATGCTGTTCATGGATGCGATAAGAATTCTACATTTGGTGACCCTCTGTTTTTGGATGCCAAATCGGGCGATTTTCGGGTTAAAGAGGGCTCACCGGCTCTGAAAATGGGCTTTGTAAATTTCCCCATGGATCAGTTTGGTGTGCAGAAAGCCTCATTGAAGCGCATTGCCAAAACGCCCGAACTGCCTGAGGTGGTAATTAGCAAATCTGTAACGAATGCTACGGCCGAGAAACCGGCTACAACCTGGATGGATGTGGTGTTGCGTGAACCTGCCGGCGATGAAATGTCGGCTTACGGTGTCGGTTTCGACGATGGCGGTTTGCTCTTCACTGTTGTTGCCGAAAACTCAACAGCCGCCAAATCGGGCTTCCGCACCGGCGACCTTTTGCAGGGTGTTAACGGTACGAAAATTAAGACCATTCAGCAGCTGAAAGAGTATATTTCGGCGAATGCTTCCGGTTCAAAAAAGCATGTTTTTGCAGTTGTGCGAAATCAAATTCAGGTGAAGGTGCCTGTCAGTCAGCCATTAGATATGGTAAAGTAGTAGCACTTAATACGCTCAATTTCTTTTTAGAGCAGGCAGTGTAAACGTTTACATTAAAAAAACAGCTATGTAAACGTTTACAATACTGTTTTAAGAAGAAGTTAATTTGTATAAAGATGTTTGTAATTATTTTTGTAAACGATTAACCACGAAATAGATGCATCTTTTGCATAGACTATTTACTCTATTATCTAATAATGAAAAACAGAATCTATCTATTCCTGCTAAACTTGTTGCTTATTGTTTGTATAGCAAAAGCGCAAAACGATACAAAGCTGTGGTACAAAGAGGCTGCCACCGACTGGAGCAAAGCTTTGCCGCTGGGTAACGGTCGCATTGGCGCCATGGTATATGGCAATCCGCTGGAGGAAAAAATTCAGTTGAACGAGGCCACATTTTGGTCGGGATCGCCTCACAGCAATGCCAACGACAGTGGCGCATTTTATATCGGTAAAATTCGTGCGCTGCAACTGGACAAGAAGTTTCCGGAGGCAGAAAAAATGGCCAACAAATATCTGTTGACCAAAAACGGACACGGAATGATGTATGTTCCGGTGGGTAATCTTCGTATTCAGATGCAGGCCGGTGGGGCATGTGTCAATCTGAATCGCGAACTTGACCTTCAATCGGCCATCAACACAACCACTTTCTCGATAAATGATGTAAACTTTAAGCGTGAAGTTTTTATTTCTTATCCCGATCAGGTAATGGTGGTTCGTCTGACTGCCGATCAGCCTGCGAAAATCAGTGCAACGATCAATCTCGAAACACCTCAGCAGGCCTCATTATCGCTGTTTGATTCAAATACAATGATGATGTCTATGATTTCGCCCGACCACGAACGGGTGAAAGGTGCGGTGAAACTCAACTGCTATGCCCGGGTGATTTCCGATGGCGGAATGACATTCAATGTGGGTTCGGCCATTGCTGTAAACAAAGCAAATTCGATTACGATATATTTATCAATTCGCACCAACTGCAAGACATACAGTGATTTAACCGCTCGTCCCGAGGATGCGCTCAACGATCTGAACAAAGCTGTCGCGAAAGATTATGCTCAACTGCGGCAGGCGCATATCGATGATTTCAGATCATTTTTCGACCGCTCTGTGCTTAATCTTGGGGTGTCTGATTTATCCAAACTACCAACCAATGAGCGAATTGTCAATGCTAAGAACGATGTTTCGCTGGCTGCGCTGCAATACCATTTTGGCCGTTACCTGCTTATTTCGGGTTCACGAACCGGTGGTCAGCCGCTCTCGCTTCAGGGGTTGTGGAACGACCGCATACGTCCGCCGTGGGATAGCAAATACACCATCAATATCAATACGCAGATGAACTACTGGCCGGCAGAGGTAACCAATCTATCCGAGATGCATGAGCCGTTGTTTGATATGGTGCGCGATTTGAGCGTTACGGGAGCAGATGCTGCCCGCAAAATGTACGGAGCCAAAGGTTGGGTGGCGCATCACAATACCGACCTGTGGCGTACAGCCGGAGTAGTGGATGGGGCGCAGTGGGGTGCCTGGCCATCGGGTGGTGCCTGGCTCAGTCTGCACATCTGGCAGCATTATCTTTATACGGGTGATGTCGATTTTCTGCGAAAAAACTATTCAGCACTCAAAGGGGCTGCCTTGTTTTACCTCAGTATGCTGGTGAAAGAGCCGGAGCACGGCTGGATGGTACTGGCGCCTTCCATCTCGCCGGAGAATTCGCCCAAAGAAAGTCCCATGCCTGCCCGAATGAATTACGGTTGCACGATGGACAATCAGCTCATTGTTGATGTTTTCGATGCCGCCTCAAAAGCTTCTGATGTTTTGGGTTTAAACGAAAAGGCGTTTTTGTCGGAAATGGCAAAAGCCCGCACCCAACTACCACCGCATCAGGTCGGTAAGTACGGGCAGTTGCAGGAGTGGCTCTGGGATTGGGATAGCAAAGATGAAAATCAGTCGCATATTTCGCATTTGTATGGGTTTTATCCCTCAGGGCAGTTGAGCTTTTACCGGACACCCAAACTGGCTACTGCTGTAAGAAACTCGCTGGAGCAACGTAGCGACCGGAATTATACGAGTTGGGGTCGTGCCTGGCGGGTTTGTGAGTGGGCCCGATTGCACGATGGCGAAAAAGCGTATGAGTTTTTGCAGTTCCTGATGCAACCGGCATTAAATGAGAAGATTGGAGGGAATATGCCCAATTTATTCAGCAGTATCGGTCAGTTGGGCGGTGGAGTTTTTCAGATTGATGCCAATTTCGGAGCTACTGCCGGCATTGCCGAAATGCTTATTCAGAGCCACGACGGAGCTATTGATATTTTACCTGCACTTCCCAAAGCCTGGGCCAATGGTTCGGTTACCGGCCTCAGAGCACGGGGTGGTTTTGTGGTAGACATGGAGTGGAAAGATAGTCAGGTGACACGTTTAGTAGTAAAATCTACTTTGAATGGCGTTTGCCGTTTGCGTTTGCCCAATGCTCTGATGTCAACCCGTAAAATAAAATTGATGAAAAATAAAAGTGGACTCATTAACCCCTATTTTCATTCGGCCGAAGTGGCCGCCCCCGTTGTCGCAGAAAATGTTAAATTGGAACAATTGTCTCTGCCAAAATCAGAAAATATTGTCTTTCAGGCGTATAAGAACGAAATATATGTTTTTACTTTGTATCACTAATCTTCAACTTATTAATTAACCTATCTATGAAAAAAAGCTATTATTTGCTATCCCTTTTCTGGGTTTTTGCCTTTGGCGTATTTTCGCAGGGATTAATCAAGGATAAGACCTTTGATTTAGCCCTCAAAAACTTGTATAATCCTGCCGTTTCCGATCCTGCCTGGAGTAGTTATACGGCCTATCCGACCACTGGTACAGCCACTTTTACCTCTTCCATTATTACAGAAACAAACGGTAATAAGTATTATAGATGCGTAACATCTACCACTAGTGATACCTATCAACGGGCGTTGGCGCAGTACACAACTCAACCAATTATTCCGGCTAAGTACAAGCTTTCGTTCAGAGCCCGGTCGAATGAGGGAAATGTGAGTTTCTACCTGAAACTGAGTGCTCAGTCTACACTGAGTACCTTGCTTCCGGCCAATATGAGTGAAGCAACATCAGGTGTTACCTTTTCCGGTGGAAAGCTGATCTTTACACCTACCACCGAATGGCAGACCTATTCGTGTGTGTTCGAAATGTTCCCTGTTGCTGAGGAATATGTCCGTGTGTTTTTTACCTTTAATAACATTGGTACATTCGAAATGGATGATGTTGATTTAATTCCCTATGGAAATATTCCGGTTGATTCTATAGCTGTCAAAAATACGGCTGGTCTGAATACGATATCAACACCGTTGGGAACTCTTCAGCTAACTACCAGCATATTTCCAACGAATGCGACTTACAAAAAAGTGGCATGGAGTCTGGATGATAACCGTATTGCAACAATCAGTCCAAACGGAATGCTGACCGCTATACAGAATGGAACCGTAACAGCCTATGCTACTGCGCTGGACGGCTCAAAGGTTGAGGGTAGTTACACGGTTACGATTACCAACAATCCGCTGGTGCAAAAGATTAATGTGAGCGGCAAGGATGGTATAAACTCAATCTCTACTGCCGGTGGAGCTTTGCAAATGCAGGCAGACATCCTGCCCGCCAATGCAGCAGACAAACGCCTGAGCTGGAGTGTGGATAAGCCTGCGTATGCGACCATCGATCAGGCCGGATTATTGAAAGCTAAAGTGAACGGAAAGGTTGTTGTTACGGCTATGGCTGTCGACTTGTCGGGCGTTTCGGGTTCTGATACAGTGACAATTACCGGCAATGCCGAAAACCCGCCTTCCGAAAGACTGGCTTCGCGGTTTACCTATTTCTTCAACGATTCGCTGGCTAGTTATCTGACAATCGGCAACTGGGCCACTACCGTTGCCATGCGCAACCGTGCTTCGTACAAATCGACTACCACTGTCGGTGAGTATATCCAATATACCCCAAACATGTTGGGTATGTCGGGCAATGTGGACGTGAATATTTTCAAAAATACCTGTGCAATACCATTGGATAGCCGTGCTAAAATTGAGATATTTCACAACGGAAAATCCGATATTGTATATACCAATCTGAATAGTGTCAGAGATATGTATTACAGCCTCGGGAAATTTGAGTTCAGTGGAAAAGGCAATGAATATATCCGTATCTGGCGCGAAAGCACGAGTTCTGCCCCCACACCTGCAATGCCTATTCGCCTGGATGTATATTTCGACACCCACATGCGTTCTCAAACGGCCGAGGAGATTTCTGCCCCTGTGGCGGTAGGATATACCAAAACCGGCGAATGGAGAAACTCGACCAAAGCCGGATACCGCAGTTTTGCTACACCGCAGGAGTCGAATGCAACCGGTGCAGTTGCCATCTGGAAACCGGGCCGCATGGATGCCGGTAAATATATGATCTATGCCTATCGCCCCAATGAAAAGGCCGATGACAAATATGAGATTTATCACGACTCGAAAGTGGAGGAGGTTTATCTCAAAAATATGATTCACTCCAACTGGACCATGGATACAAAAACAGGTTCGCCCTGTAATCCGATGATTGACCTGGGCTGGCGTAAGTTGGGTGTGTTCGAATTTACCGGAAATGGCAATGAATTTGTACGACTGACCAAAAACAGTACTGATACTACATTTACCGATTGTTTGATGTTCGAAAATGTACAATTTGATGGAACCATTCTTCGTCGTACCGTTGTTACTACCAATCCATACACCGGAGGTTTGTACGAAGGAGCCTATCCGGCTACATTTGAGCAAAAAGAGGCGGCAGCGACTGTTTCGCCCGGTCTCTCTATGCAGGGCGGAGATGTTTACAGTTACGTTTCCTGCGGATTGTATAACCCATCTAATGTGTATTCGCGTGAATATGTATTGAGTAAAGGTAATTCTGTGCCGCACTTTATTAATCCGCTCATTACAGAGCCGGGAGAATATGAGTTGTCTATGTATGCCGGTTATCCCCCCGGAGCAGGTACATTCTCGGCTATTACAGGTTCAGGTGCAAAGTCTTTCTCTGTTTCTGCCTTTCCGCAGTATAAATTTACGACCATTGGTAAGGCTACATTTAACGGAGGACTGAATAATGAGTATGTGCAATTCAATGTAGGTCGGTTCAGCGATATGTTGTTCGAAAAGAATATTTCAAACGGTGCTATCCTCAAACAGGTGGCTGTTACCGGTTTCCCGTACTACAAAGATAAATTGTTTACCGACACCAAGGGAATTCCGGCCCAACACGATATCAGTGTGATGGTGAAAAAAGGAATTATGACACCGCTTGATGCCACTACATTTGCGGCAAATAAAGCGATGAGTCGTGGCGATTTTATCACTTCTGTTGCAAAAATGCTTAGTTTGACGGCCAATATTTCTTTGCCTAATTTCACCGATGTGTCTACCACGGACCCCAATAAAGGGTACATTGCCATTGCCCGCAAATCCGGAGTGTTGTACGGTCTGCCCGATAGTACCCGCATTTACCCCAACGAGCCTGTTACAATGGAGGTTGCCGCTCAAATTTTCCTCAATTCGATGGAGATTGCCGGACGCTTTACCAATGTGAAAAATTATCTCAAAACAGACCCTGCGGTTATTCTTCGTTCTTATGCCGGCGGATCGAATGTCAGTGCATTTGCCAAAGATGCCTTTGCCTGTATGGTGGAAGCCCGCGTGATTAAGCCGGAAGGTGGAGAGCTTAAACCTTCGCAAACCATAACGCGTGCGGCTGCCGCATCGTTGCTCAAATTGTACAAAGAGCTGATTCTGAGTTCGGGTCCCACCTACCGCAAGTGCGACTGGACAATGACTTTCGAAGAGGAGTTTGATGGAAATATGCTCAATTACGACAAATGGAGCTGCGACGATTACGTTCGTTTTGCGCCCTTCTCGGCCAAATGGAAAGAAAACTGTATGGTGGAAGACGGAATGTTTAAGGGATACAATCTGTTTGACAATCACAAAGTGCCGTTCAGTAGTGGTAACATCACATCAAGGTTTACTCAAAACCGCGGTTTCTTCGATGCCCGTTACAGATATCCGAAATGCTTTGGCTCGCATACTTCTTTCTGGTCATCCGGAGGTGGTGCAGGGGATAACAACTACAACGAAGGCGCATACCCCAATTCCGTGGGAACCAACAATTATTTCCTGAAATCACCGAGACAGTGGGCGTTCAATACACCCGATAACCTGTCGGCCGACTTCCATACCAATGGAGGATACACCGGTGTGGATGATATTTTCTACACGTGGGATGGCAAGCCATACGGTATTGTTTCGCCATTGTCAGACAAATGGAATACAGTTGGCACAGGTGGTATTACCAAGGGTTCAACCAATGCTAATTATCCGGCTCAGCTGAGCACCGTTATTTCGTGGTTTGATGGTCCGATGGACAGAGATCAAATCGACGGTACTTATGCGGCCTGTGACTGGATTCGCATTTACAAAGAAATCGTATGGTTGCCCGAACTGCAACCCGCATCTTGTGTTCCGTCTCATCAGTCAACCGATCAGCCTGTTACCGTTTCGCCGGTGTTGAAATTCAATAAAGCCATAAATGCTACGACCCTCACTACCTCGAATGTGACGGTGGTGAATGCCAATGGCGGGGCTGTTCCGGCCTACCGTATAGAGCAGGTTACCCCTTTGCGTTTCCGCATCCGGTTTGCCGGCAAACTTGACCTGAATACAGAGTATAAGGTGACAATTAAGTCTGTAATAAAAGATGCTGTTGGAAATACGATGGCACATGATACGCTCTATTCTTTCAAGACCCAATCATTTGGAGTAATGGCAAGTGCCAATGGTCCGGTTCCCGGTAACGGAACAATCCAGCTTACTGCTGCGGCAAACGGCGGATCCGGTAGCTATACATCTTATGAGTGGACAGGCCCCAACGGATATACCTCTACCGATCAGAATCCGACCATTATCAACGCAACTGTAGCTAATGCAGGGATCTATACTGTTAAGGTGACTGACAGCAACGGAGCGACAAGTTCTTCTTCCGTGTTTGTACTGGTCTCTTTAGCTAATGGAATTGCACAAAATGGCATTAACAGTAAATTGCTTGTTTATCCGAATCCCTGCAAAGGTATTCTGACAGTTTCTGATCCCGAACTTTCCTACAACGATGTGTTGATTCGGGTGGTTAATTTGTCCGGGCAAATTGTGATGACCATTCAGCAACAGGCAAATGCCGGTAAGCTTGAACTGGATCTATCCGAATTGAAAAACGGGTTCTACTTCCTGAATCTGAAATCAGACGGAAAAGATAAACTGGTCAGAATTATGATGGCTAAATAATATAAGAGAGGCTGTTTCTAAATTAAATAGAGGCAGCCTCTTTTGTATTCAAAAGAAAATCAGGCTCATTTAGCCATATTAACGGCAGATTTTGAGATTTGTATGAAATGGATAGCACGCTAAACTCAATTTGAAGTTTTTATTTGCTTTTGTGTTACCGAAGGTTTGCACCATATCTGTCGGGCGTTGATTTCGGTGTTTAAGTTTTTTGGGCTGGAGAGTAATTCTCTGGCCCTATCTTATATTTGTATGGATCTGTCCCGTAGAAAGATGTAGCGATTGGCATTGGCTTCAATCCTGGAGCCGACCTTTTTAGCGGGAGTTGTGTAAACGTTTACATTAAAAAAAACATCTATGTAAACGTTTACATAGATGTTTTAATCAGAGGAAAAGTTGGATAAAGATGTTTGTAATTATTTTTGTAATTGATTAACCATGAAATAGATGCAATTATTGCCTTGATTATTATCCTTGTAAGCCAATAATGAAAAATGGACTCTCTCTTTTCCTGAAACGGAAGCCATTATCTTTGATGCAATAAAGAATGGTGTTTACAAATTCAATTATTAAATCAATCAATATGAAAAAACATTGTTATCTCTTACTCGTCTTCTGGATTGTTGCTTTTGGAGCAAATTCGCAGGGATTAATCAAGGATAAAACCTTTGATTTATCCCTGAAAAACCTCTACAATCCGGCTGTTTCCGATCCTGCCTGGAGTAGTTACAAGGCTTATCCGACTACCGGTACACCCACTTTTACCTCTTCCATTATTACGGAAGCAAGCGGTAATAAGTATTATCAATGTATCACAACAACAACAAGTGATACATATCAACGTGTTTTGTCACAGTACACTGCTCAACCAATTATTCCGGCGAAGTATAAACTTTCGTTCAGAGCCCGGTCGAATGAGGGAAATGTGAGTTTCTACCTGAAACTGAGTGCTCAGTCCACGCTGGGTACATATCTGCCTACAAATATGAGTGAGGCAACTTCCGGTGTTGCTTTTTCCGGTGGAAAGCTTATTTTTACGCCTACAACAGAATGGCAGACCTATTCGTGCGTGTTCGAAATGTTTCCGGCTGTTGAGGAGTATGTCCGTGTGTACTTTACCTTTAATAATATCGGAACATTCGAAATGGATGATGTTGACCTGATCCCTTATGGAAATGTTGCTGTCAATTCAATTGAAGTAAAAAATGCAGCCGGTTTGAATACCATTTCTACCCCGATGGGATCTCTTCAGTTGACCACCAATGTGTTGCCTGCCAACGCGACATACAAAAAGGTCGTTTGGTCGTTAGACGATAACCGGATTGCAACAATCAGTACAAACGGACTGCTGACCGCTATTCAGAATGGAACAGTAACAGCTTATGCCACAGCATTGGATGGCTCAAAGGTTGAGGGTAGTTATACCGTAACTATTACCAATAATCCGCTGGTGCAAAAAATCAATGTGAGCGGCAAGGATGGAGTAAACTCAATCTCAACTGCCGGTGGAACATTGCAAATGATGGCTGATATAGAGCCCGCCAATGCAGCCGACAAACGCCTGAGCTGGAGTGTGGATAAACCGGGGTATGCTTCAATTAGCGAATCGGGTTTGCTTACCGCAAAAGTTAACGGGCAGGTAGTTGTTACGGCTACAGCTGTCGATTTGTCCGGCGTTTCGGGTTCTGATACTGTCACCATTACCGGCAATTCGGTCAACCCACCGTCAGAAAGACTTGCTTCCCGTTTCACCTATTTCTACAACGACTCTCTGGTTAGCTACAAAACACCCGCGAGCTGGACAACCACCGTTACTATGCGAAACGGTGCCAAATACAATTCGACCACTGTCATTGGCGAATATGTACAATACACCCCCAATCTGTTGGGCATTTCGGGTAATGTAGATGTTATGGTTTATAAAAATACATGTGTGACTACTTTAGATAACCGTGTGAAAATTGAGGTTTTTCACAATGGAAAAACAGATGTAGTTTATACCAATCTCAACAGCGTACGTGATATGTATTACAGCGTTGGAAAATTTGATTTCAATGCAAAAGGAAACGAGTATATCCGTATTTGGCGCGAAAGTTCAACTACCGCACCCACTCCGGCCATGCCAATACGCCTCGACGTCTATTACGATACCCAAATGCGGGCACAGACTGCTGTCGAACTCGCAGCACCGGTGGCCGTTGGTTACACCCAAACAGGTACCTGGCGAAGCTCAAACAAAGCCGGATACCGTAGCTTTGCTGTGCCACAGGAGTCGAATACCGCCGGTTCGGTGGCCGTTTGGAAACCGGGAAAAATGGATACCGGAAAATACATGATTTATCTCTATCTTCCTAATGTGAAATCGGACGATAAATTCGAAATTTTCCACGATTCAAAAGTGGATGTGATTTATCTGAAAAATATGATTCACTCAAACTGGACCATGGATTCGAAAAACGGTTCGCCCTGTAATCCGATGATCGATTTGGGCTGGCGTAAGTTGGGTGTTTTCGAATTTACCGGAAATGGAAACGAGTTTGTCCGTTTAACCAAAAACAGCACCGATACGACTTTTGCCGATTGCATGATGTTCGAAAATGTGCAGTTCGACGGAACAATCCTTCGCCGCACAGTTGTGACTACAAATCCGTATAACGGAGGTCTTTACGAAGGAGCCTATCCGGCCTCTTTCGAAGAAAAAGAGGCAGCAGCCACTATTGTGCCCGGCCTTTCTCTTCAGGGAGCAGATATTTCGGGCATAACCTCTACGGGAATGTACAACGGCTCTACCGTCTATTCAAGAGAGTACCGGTTTTTGAAATCGGGACCCTATTTCCTCAACCCATTGATTACAGAGCCGGGTGAATATGAATTGTCGATGTATGCGGGTTATCCTCCGGGGTCAGGCTCATTTTCAGTCATAACGGGTGCTGGTACCAAATCATTCTCAATCCCTTCTTTCCCTCAGTATAAATTTACAACCATTGGTAAGGCTACCTTTAACGGTGGTTTGAGTAATGAGTATATACAGTTTAATATTGCTCGTTTCAGCGATCTTTTGCTCGAAAAGAATATTTCAAACGGAGCTATCCTGAAGCAGGTGGCAGTAACCGGATTTCCATATTATAAGGATAAATTATTTGCCGATACCAAAGCGATTCCGGCAGCTCACGATATCAGTGTGATGGTGAAAAAAGGCTTTGTGAAACCGCTTGATGCAAATAGTTTTGCCCCCGGTAATGGAATGAGCAGGGGCGATTTTATAACCGCTCTGGCTAAAATGTTGAGTCTGACATCGAATGCTTTGCTTCCAAATTTTGGCGATGTGGTCAGCACCGACCCCAACAGAGGCTACATTGCCGCTGCCTACAAAGCCGGTGTGTTGTATGGCTTGCCCGATACTACTAAAATTTATCCGAACGAACCCATCACCCGCGAGGTTGCTGCTCAGATGTTCCTCAATACGATGGAGATTGCCGGACGTTTTACCAATGTCAGAAATTACCTCAAGACAGACCCAACAGTTGTGCTTCGCACTTATTCCGATGGGTTATCGGTAGGTTCTTATGCCAAAGAGGCTTTTGCCTGTATGGTTGAAGCGCGGGTTATTAAACCGGTTGGTAGTCAGTTGCTGCCTTCTCAGGTTATTACCCGTGCCCATGCCGCAACGTTGCTCAAAGAGTTTAAAGAGCTGATATTGAGTTCTGGTCCAACCTATCGCAAATGCGATTGGGAGATGACTTTTGAAGAGGAGTTTGATGGTAATTTGCTTAATTTCGACAAATGGACTTGCGACGATTATGTGCGTTTTGCACCCTATTCTGCCAAATGGAAGGAGAACTGTGAGGTTGAGAATAGCATGTTCAAGGGATACAACCGGTTCGACAATCACAAAGTGCCGTTCAGTAGTGGAAATATCTCTTCGAGGTTCACTCAAAACCGGGGATTTTTCGAGGCGCGTTACAAATATCCGAA
>CAZHNZ010000062.1:0-23323 GCA_964534355.1 uncultured Parabacteroides sp. | reverse complement strand
CAGGCACTTCAGTTGTATATGTCAAACTGGCAACGGTAGCCTCTGATTTAAAATCATCGATTATTGATTTGGGAATAAAACGACTGATGATGGGCTCTTTAAATTGGTCATTCCAGCTAAAAAACTTCTTTATAAATTTTTTCACTATTGAATCGACATTATTGTCTGAGAATGAATGTATCAATAAGGTGGATTTATTTGAATCTAATGGACAATACAGCATAAAGTAAATATTATCTGTAATTGCATCTTTCTCTTCAACCTCTGCTTTTTCAGCTTTGTTATCAGTAGAAGTCTTTGTTCTTTTCCTACCATAAGCACCACCTTCCATTCTACCTTCTATAATAAATTTCTCTTTATGAGGAAATACATTTGTATTTACATCCTCGCGTTCTATGTCTTTTTGATTGATAGTAATGCATTTATGGCTTGATTCATCAGAAAACATCTCCTGCGTATCTAATGCCTTGATGAATTTCGAAAACATTTCTATAAAAACATAGGAATCAGTCAAATTACTAGTGATTGTCTCGCCAATAATATTCTTAAACAACCATCTATTTGTATTCTCCACCCTCTTGCTTTCGGGTTTCAGTTTAATGGTAAATACATTCAATTTTTGCTCTAAACTCATAATCAAAATTTATTTTATATTTTTAGCTCTCCTCCCGATAATAAATCTTATAATATTTCCGTCCATCTTCTTCCACGCCTTGCTCTATCAGGTTCTGATTGCCATGCACATAGATATGGAAGTTTTTGTCCAGTTTAATTACGCTTTTGATGGATTTAGCTTGCTTCTTTACGGCCGCTTCCGAAATTTCAAACCGCTCCATTTGTGCAAGTTCGCAGGCAAATTCGTATTCCGACTTATACTTATTGAAGGTATCCACAACCTCCGGTTTTCTCATTACTTCTTGTGCAAAGCGCTCCATACTGAAGCTGTCGTTGTCTTTAAAGTATTGCACCGACTTATTCAATAATTCTATTTGCTCGGATTTGCTCACCTGCATTTGCTGTGGCAGCTCATGCAACACAAAATTCTTAGCCATCGAAAGAATATCCTTGGTCTGATTATAGGCATCATTTCGTGGTTTTACATGCAGAAAATCGTCAATCCAGTATTTGGCCTCAGCTCCCTTATTGGTATTATCTACCACGGCCACCACATAGCCATTCTCCTTTTCTTTATTGAAAATCAAACAGCCTTTATCGAGTTTATTTGTATTTATCCCTTTTTCATCGTTCAATTCAAATCCATCTTTCACTGGAGCTACTTTTAAAATTGTCTCTTTATTCTCAGACTTAAAAATACCTATGCAATCTGCTCCTTCCTCAAACAACTCACATTCCTTAAAATACGATATGCATAATTCACCTGCTTTTATCTGTGGATGAGTGCTTTTGTCGTATAAAATTCGAGCAATGTTGAATGATTGCTCTATAAATGAATCGTTGTTTTCAAATATTGAACTAACAAATTCATACATTGGATTCAAATGCAAGGTTGGTAAAAAATAAAAACAATAAAACTCTTGTGATTTAAAGTTTTTAGTTATCAACTGCTCTATGTATACTTTTACTTTGTCAAATTGCGTCGCATTATTTGACAATCTAATACCTTCACCATTTGTTTTATTTCCAACAAAGTGAATAACTAGTTTTTCTAATTCGCCTAAAACAAAATTTTGCATATGCTAGTCGTTATAAATATTAGTAGGTAGCAATCCTTTTCCATTAATAAATTCTGCTACTGTATGGAAATTTTTAAGATCATTTTCAATCCAATATTCTTTTGGTGCATGTTCCACCATAAAAATCTGAAATGATTCACCTTTCGTTGTGATAAGAAATTCAATAAATGAATTCAACAACGAAAATGCATCAATTAATTTTGATTTGTCATCGTTACCTTTTTCACCACTACCAGCATAATAAGGTATGCTAGGTTGATCAATAAATAAAAATTGTGGAACATGTACTTGACCTACTTTAATCATATGCTCGTGTAGTCCTAAGTAAAAACAAAGATGCATTAACATGTAGTTGGATTTACTCCCTACTGTTTCAAGTGGAAATAATTGTCCTTCCGGCTGAAGTTGTAAAATCATCTCGTTGTCTTTAAACAGCGTACTACTATTTTTATATTTAGTCAAAGAGCTCAATTGATTGTAATTTCTTTGAATACAATGATTTAGTGATATTTTCATCGAATATCTTGCGAGGTCATTACCTTTTACATTATTTAATAACGTATCTTTTTCTACATTCAATTCGTTAAACTTGACAACATCAAACAACTTTATTTTATCTCTACTTAGAAATTGTTCATAAGAGTTTTTTATTTCACCTATAAACATGAATTTCTCACCTTCAAGTTGGAAGTTTTTCTGAATTTTATTCAATTCTCCCATCCTTTTTTCGACTAATTTTAACTCTTCGCGCAATTCTTTAGCACTCCCAGTCACTTTTAAAGGTTCAATTAATTTCTTTGATAGTTTTTCTTGAATTATTTTCAAAGAATCTTCTAACGAATCAATAAATTTCTTGGTTTCAAAAGAATCAAGAAGTTGATCAGATAAATTATTGTTTAAATATTCTATTGGCTTTAAACTATCTGCGCTTCTCGTAAGGCCTTTCTTATAAGCCTCATATTCTTTTCTATATTTATCTATGGAATTAAGTTGAGATTTTATTTTAGACCTTCTATCATTTAAGCTATCGATTTCTGCAAACAATTGATAATTTCTTGCTTGCATTCTTGTATTGGCTATAACGTCATTTATTATTAAAATTGCATCTTCTATAGAATCAATCTTTGAAGAATAGTCTAATAATCCTTTTTCCTTAAGCCTATCCAATAAACTAAAAATATCTTTCCGAAATTTCTCCTCTGATTTTTGTTTCTTTATTTCTAAAGATTGTATCTGCTTCAGCTCTTTTTCGATCTGTTTAATTCTTTCTTGGGCTTTGACATTTTCCATATCATTTACCCCAATAACCATATCAAATATATGTGCTAGTGCGTTATCATATTCTTCTTTTCCATAAAATGCAGTATCAAAGTATGTTTTCGAGGTACCTATGATATCTTCAGTTAGAGAATTGAAAAGCAGAAAATATCTATATGACAAACCAAATGATGATTCTCCAGATTCTTTCCCATAAGGAAATCTCAATTTATCACTTATCCCAAATTCATGATCTAATTTTGACTTTATCTCTGCAATAGTATTGTTTTCTTGAGGCTGTTCTGGAAAATACCCATAATTAAAGAACACATCTGAAGATACTGCACCAATCTGAGGTGATCTTCTTGCAATAGATATCTCCTTTTCATTTATTGTAAATCGAATTCCATACCACGAAACCTTTTCATTTATTGTATTGGCTATATTTATTTTTCCAGACAATAGACAATAATCAATAATACTCCAGAAACTTGTTTTGCCTGTTGTTGCATCGCCAGTCACGACATTGATTTTGTTGGGTAAAAAATTGAAGCTTTCTGGAGTTGTCTCCTTGTCTTTAAACCAAAGTTTAACCTCGTGTAAAATAAATTTCATAATTGTATTTTTAAGATTCGATAGAGTTCAATTGTTGTATAGATATCAAGTAATGACAATAAAAGTGGGATGGCATTTCTTATTCTATCAAACCTATGCCCCATATCAATTCCATTACAGTTAAACTCATTTTTAATATATACTTCATTTCTGGTAAATCCAACTTGTTTATTCTGATCAAGAATAATAAGAGAATTTATTGTAATAGGCAACAGCGATAAATATCTTTTATTGAACGATGTAAATAATCTTGATTGTTCATTTACGATAAATTCTAAACGGGTGACTTCGTCAATATCCATCAGACATTTCACTGTCCTGTCATCCATTAGGAATGGAAGCACTAAACAGACACGAGGAATATCCATTATTTGTTGTTTTTGTAAAACCTCCAAAAAAATACACGCAGCTATTGCCTCATTATTATACGTATAATAAATTTCTTTCATTACTCCTCTGTTTTATATCTTTTTTCCCAATCATAATGCCATCCTATATCTGGTTGATTAGACAAAGCATAGTAGTGTCCGTTACTAAATTCTATACCTAATTTATCACCAGCGATATTTAAGTCCTCTTTTCTTAATCTATAAACAAGCTCTTGGGCTAATTCTAAAATTTTTGGTTCAAGATTAGTTAAATCATCTCCAGCCTTTATTAATCTTTCAATTTGTCTATATTGATTTCTATGCTCCATTTTCCATTTAAACATTGCTTCCCTACTAAATTCATCCATCTCAAGTGGTAAAACAAAATTATTTTCAAACCAATATGACAGGAGATTTAACGTACGAAGCATTTGAGCTGTATAATCAATTATTAATAGCGAGCCGCTCTCGACATCTTCGATGTCAATCAACTGCCTAACAAATAATTGTTCTTCTAAGTTATCTGGTAACTGACCCTCAATGTACCTTTTTGGTAATGGCTTATCTTTAAATGCAACCCGAAAACATTTTCCAAATCTATTCTTAAAGTCATCAAAGGTTATTTCAAATTTAGATCGATCTTTTACGTCAAGATATTTTGCTTCAAATAAATTAGTAATTAAACTCTCATAAACAGGCTCTATCAAATCATCATTCTTTGTTGTTTCTAATATTCTCACTTTCACTAAATCAACAATATCATCTATTTCTGTTTTAATTGATAGTTTCTTTAAAAATGATATTTTTCTTTTCTGAGTTAAGGACAGTATTTTTTTTATGTAGGCTCTGATATTGTCATCTACTGTGTCATTTCTAATTTGCGAGATGACATCATTTATTTTTATTATATCATTGTCTATATGAAAGTGATTGAGAGCATTTATAAATAGATTATTACCTTCTCCTTTATTAGTGACTAAAATGAAGCTGTAATTTTTTAAAACAGATTCATCAATTTTTATTAGATCAACCCAGTTGTTTAATGTTTTCCACAAATCAACATCTAAAGTTGTAAGATTTATTGGATCACCATCGGCATTTTTAAGTACAGTATGTTTTGCTTGAAAAAGTATAATTGAACCATCTGCTTTTTCAATATGAACATCATCTCTAACTTCAAATCCTATTTTTTCCCCCTGTTTGAGATTTAATAATTCTGAAACAAAGAAATAAAACTGATAATCAAAACCAGCTGATTTATCATCGGCTGAATGCTTCTTAAAATAAATATCTAATTCTTCCATTTTTACTGAGCTGTTTGTTTCATAATCTTTCCCCCTCCACAATCTTAATCTCCTCTTCCGTCAACCCATACAGCTCATAAACCAATTGGTCGATTTCGGTTTCGATATTTAATTTACCCCCCATTAACATTAACTTTACTAAACCAACTACTCTATCGTGTATAATTAAAGAGGGTATCGGAAGAGGGAAAGTCTGTAAATCCGTCATTAATATTTGCGGAAATGCTTGAGGATTTGTAATAAGTTTGGATTTAATATAATAGTCTGCTACTTTTGAATGAAGCACACCCAAAATAAATAAATTATCAATATCTTCATTAATAGACCAACAAGAATACAACGTTGATTCTGTTAGGGCAGGTTCTGTCAAATATGCACAACACAAAGAATTACCTGTTCTTCTTATCAAAATCCTAGGTGACACATCATGCTTTTCTTTTAGTTTTGTTCCACCAATAATATTGAGATTGCTATAGTTTGCATAAAATGATTTATTAATTTCCCATTTTGATATACAATTTCCTAATAGGAACTTCTCTTGATTTTGAGAAGTTCTTTCTTCATAAATACTATTCTTCCTATCACCAACAACCATACCTTTGAACATTTGGCATAAATCAGACAAACGAACAGACTCAGTTTGTTCAATTCTTGCAATAACAATATCAGTAATATTTTTATAATCAACAAGTTGTTGATTTTTATTGAAAACATGTTGATGTGCTACTTCATTTTTTTTGTTTTTTCCAAAAATAAAGATTACATTTCCTGTATTTGCTTCGTCGAAAACCATTCCTTCAATTCTCGTAATATCCTGAACATTACCTGAATTGTGAAAGTAAAAAGTTGTATCTACGTAGCTTCTTGTTTCAAACAACCCTTCAGGTACAATCATTGAATGGTAAGAATCTTTACTACCTATCAATATTCCCAATTCAATAAAAAGGTTGAATATATTTTTTGAATTTGCATTTTTGATAGTTTGATACTCATTAACGTAATGATTCAACAATAATTTATCAGTATTATTTTTGGTCATTATAAAATACGGCGGATTCCCAATCACCACATCAAAGCCCACAAAATCACCCTCATCATTCAGCACTTCAGGAAATTCGAAGCGCCATTCGAATGCATTTTCGTAGATTTTGTTGGCTTCAATTTCATCGCGTTCTTTTTCCAGTTTATCCAGCTTCTTTTGTTCTTTCTCCAGTTCGGTGCGAAGGCTTTTTTCCACCTTTTCGCCCCACTGCTTTTTTACGTTGATTTGCGTAGACAGGTTATTAACCTTTGCACGGGTGCTGCTCAAACTCTTTTTCAGCGGAAAATCGATATTCGATTTGAAGTTCGATTTTATGGAGTCGATTAATTGCTCCATTTCCCGCTTCTGCTCTTTGTTCTCTGCATTTCGGTAGGCATCAACTGCCGACCGATACCCCTTAATGGTTTGTTTACTGCTTTTCAGCGCCTGTTTCATATCGGCATCCAACGCAAACCGGCTTATCAGCGAGTTTCCGCACTTGATGTTGATATCAATATTGGGGAGGGTTTCCAGTTCCCTGGCTGTAATGAGAGAGTGACTCAAAATCACCCCCTCACTTGTTGATCGGTAATATGCATTTTTCAATAATTCGATCCACAACCTCAGGCGGCATATTTTTACCGAGTTGGGGTTCAGATCCACACCAAACAGGCAATTTTCGATAATGGTTTGTTTTTCGTGAAACAAGGTTTCCTGCACCCGTTGGCTTTCTTTGCTCAGGGGGTTGTATTCATACAAAGCGCCATCTTCGTCGGTCACTATCAACTCGTCGTTTTCTACCTGTACAGCATATTCCTTCAGGCGCTTACCTTCTCTGTCCTGCAAGATGCGCAACTCGCTTTTTATAGCAATTATCTCGTTGAGTGCCGATACCAGAAAGTGGCCCGAACCCACAGCCGGGTCGCATATCTTCAGGCTGTTGATAATCGCATTTGCCTCCTGCCGGTCTTCTATCTTATCGTATAACTGATGCAGGTCGGCACAGTTCCACCCTTTGGTTTCGTTGAACTTTTGCACCACAGCCCGGCGAATGGTTTCGCGACACATATACATGGTTATAAAGCCGGGGGTAAAGAATGATCCGTCCTTGTATCCGTTTATTTTCTCGAAAATGAGACCAAGAACCGAAGCGTTAATAAGAGTTTTATTATCCTCCTGTATCTCTTCGCTTCCTTCGCTTGTAAAATCATAGGCATTCAGAAAAGCAAAAAGATATTCCAGCGGATTAATATTTCCTGTTCGTTTTTTCCCTTTGTTGTCTTTTAAAACTGTTTGTGAGTAAATCGGCAAAGTTTTATCGTTGCGCAACTGGCTGATAAAAAGCGTTGCGTGTTCAATTTCTGTTGGCTCAAAAAGGGAACTATTCAGGTATGGGACTTTAGAAAAACGAACTTTTACATCCTCGTTACGTTCGCTTTGCCTGCGTGCAAGCACCTGAAAGAACAGACTGTTCAGGTCGTCGTAATCCTTTATTTTATCAAAACTTAAAAACTCATATGATTTGTCGCCCTTGTGGTAAGTTAATAATTGGGCTTCGAGCAATTTCAGAAATAAAATACGGTTTATCCATGTTATACTTAATTCGAGCCCAACATTAAAAAACCGCTCCTGTAGGTTTGCGCCAAATTGGCCCGGGTTTTTAATCCGGGAAATTTTATCCAGACTATCTAACTGGATAATTGCATTTTCAAGAAATGAGCCGGTATTGCGTTCACCATCTTTATTTCGCTCGATTAGTTTTTTACTTCCATTTTTGGTCTCTGTCAAGCCAATAATATGAAGCAGTTCACCATAGAATCTTTTATCAAGGCTATTGCTGTCGTTTGAGAATGGAAGTTTTAAAAGATGTTCCGGTGACAGTAATTTGAATAGGGCTATTAGTTGGTTATCGTCCTTTTTATCCGAATTTCGCAAAGGTTTTTCATAATCCCGAATATCAAAATAGGTAAACTCAATATCCTGTGTGATTTCGGCTACGAACGGCTCGGCAACTTGCTTGTAGAAAAAATCAGTTTTTGTATCAGCCAATCTCCCACTTTCAAAGTCGTTAAATTGCTTTACCAGGTTTTTGTTTTGCGCAAATAACCTATCAAAAAGCGTTGCATCAAAAATGAACCATTCGTTAATATTGGTCGCAATCAGGTATTTTATTTCAATATTTTTATGTGTAATCCGCTCACGCAAATAATACAATACCAATTCGTGAAAAGCCTTAACGTTTATCTTTTCTTTTGTAAGCATTTCGGATTTATTGGTCGGCTTTTTGGCTTCAATAATAACCCCGACCGAACCGGATGCGCTTTGAGTGTTATGAATTACAAGGTCGTTTCTACCTTTCGTATTTATAAAGTGAGTTTGCTTGTAATAAGTATCTTTCAGGAAATCAGAAACAAGATTTTTATGAAATTCTTCTGATTCGCTATCATTTATCCTGTCGAGTAGTTCAGATAAATTGACCTTGAAACACTCTATATCAGTCCTGTTAGGCTTTACTTTCAGAAAGGCTTTATTTAGCGCCTTCCGGGGTTTCAAAATTCGTATTTGCTCACTCATAAATTAATATCAGTTGTATATGCAAACCGCTTAGTTGGTTTGCATTAATAAAAAATCTGTTTAAATATCAATTATTATCCACAAATATACAAATATCTATGGATGCATTGACAAAAAAAAGTTCTTTTGTACATATTAATCGTATTTTTGTTTGTTAAATATGCAAAATAATCATTTTACACATAGGATGTTCATTTTTTCTTGTTTTAGTGTAGTAAAATGACCAGTTGAGAGTTACGTGCCGGAGTCATATACAAAAGGGTGATGAAGCTTCGACTCAACCGGAAAATTGCCGAAACAAAGCTGTTTGCATTATTACAAACAAGCAATCTGGTTAGTCGATTTGTAGGGAAGTATTAGTGCAAACATCAGTTACCATTAAAAATAATATGTAGAGGATAGATATTTATACTGTACAGATAAAATATCTGATATATACAGTATAAATATGCAAACTGTACAGTATAAATATAAAAGTTGCTTATCTTTGTGCTAATTATTCAGGAACAATGAACTAATACAAGCAGACAAACACCCTAATCATTCAGCGATATGAGTATACAATATAAGATGGTCGGCATGAACGACAATGTAAATCCTTCCGGGAAGAAGAAATCGGGTTATTATCCAACGGTAGTACGCCGGAAGACGGTCGGTATCGCCGATTTGGCCAACATAGCATCCGGGTATTGCAGCATGAACAATTTTGAGCTGGAAATGGCGGCAAAGGTTTTGCTTCAAGCCATTAAAAATGAACTGGAGAACAGCAATCATGTCTGTCTCGAGGGCTTTGGCACCTTCTCGCTCAAGGCCGGTAGTCGCATAGTGCAAAACCCGGCAGAGCTTCGGGCCGAGTCTATTTATGTAAAAAAGGTAGCATTCAAGCATTCCTCAATATTGCTTAGCAACATGAAAAACGCCAAATTCGAAAAATATTCGGAAAAATAACTATACTAAATTCCGTTTATGAATGGGCTAATTTTCAGGTTATTAGCATATAATTATTTGGCTAAAGCCCATTGACACACTCATATTTTCATGAATGGCCTAAAGGCCAATCCAATTCATATATAAAAGATATATTCAATTGTACAATCCATTTATGTATGCCTAAAGGACAACCCTATCCAATCTTGAGATGATAATGCCTCCTGCTTATGAATTGCCTCTAGCTTTAGTGATTGCCTCCTGCTTATGAATTGCCTCCAGCACCATTGAATTGCCTCCAGCTTTAGCTGGAGGAAGGAAAAGAAAATCCATTGCCCTATGGGCTTTAGCCCAATCACTATTATTTTGATGCCAAAAATACAAAAAAACTTCCCAGACCGATCTAAACATCTAAAAATAATTTTGAAATACCCGGAAGCGGGTAAAATAGAAGCGCGTCTCGTCTGTAAAAAACAGATAGCCCGACCCGAGTGAGCGAGGGACTCGCCCCGATACAAAAAAATTTAGGGTGTAATGTAACTTTTTGCGGTTTGGTGTATCATATATGCAGCTGTGAAAAGCAAAACGAATATAAACCTCAAAAAAACAAGCCTTATGAAAAACAAAATTTTGGTTGCTCTGATGATTGGAGCATTTGCGATGTCGACAATGGCACAACAGCCTAAGAAAGAGATGCCTACGGCAGAAGAGAGAGCTGGCAAACACACAGAGATGATGACAAAGAAGATGGGATTGACCGATGATCAGGCGAAAAAGGTGGGTGATATCAACCTGAAATTCGCGAAAAAGATGGATGAGATGAAGAAGATGATGGAAAAAGCGAAAAGTGCGAAGGATGCTGAAATGCAGGCGGTTTTGACTCCGGAGCAGTACAAACAGTATATCATCCATAGTTTTATGATGGAACAAAGGATGAAACAGGGAATGGGAAGACCGATGCACCGCGGTAAGGATATGAAGGGTGAGAAGATGAAGAGACCCGGCGGTATGAGACCCGATGGCGCAAGACCTGAAGGTGAGAAACCTGCAGCTCCAAAGGCGGAATAAATCAGGATTAATGAAAAATGAAAACGACTCAGCGTGGCGATTGCCGCGACTGAGTCGTTTTTTTTGTGTCTATCGGGAGCGGAAAATCAGAGCACGAAGGAGTTGAATGAGTGTGCTTTGAGTTGCGCTGTGAAGGCATTTGTGCCTACCTGTACTTTGATGGCGGCGGGTTGGTTGGTCGGGTTTGAGATGTTGACTACCACTTTGCCATCGGGATTGCGGAAAGCGAGCATGTTTTCGTTTCCGGATACTTTGAGCACGCGGGCACCGGGCTGAACGAGGTGGCTAAAGTGCTTCATGACGTAAAACTCGGGATTGTAGATAATCTCGTTTTTGTCGCGGTTGACGGTGATGAGTGAGTTTTGCGACCAGTTCCAGGGGCTGGTGTGCTTTTCGTCGAGGATCATGTTCCAGTAAACGTAGGCAGAAACTCCGTTGGTAATATAATGTTTAAGCAGACCCCAGGTGTATTCGGCATACTCCCATTTGTTTGTGCCGTCGCCACACTCGCTCTCGGTTTGCCAGAGTTTGAGGTTGGGGTAGAGCTTGTGTACTTCGGCAATGGCCTCTTTGCCTGCCCACTGGAAGCCGGCACCGCGGAAGTATTTCATGGCTTTTTCGTTATTGAGTGCGCCTTTGAAATAATTTACGTCGCCACAGTTGATGGTTCCGAACCAGATATCGGTGGTGAGACCGGCTTTTTCGAACTGCGGGCCGAGGAAGTTGGCGGTGAAGTAGGCCATATCCTCAGAACGCCAGGTGCAGCTTGGGAAGTTTTGCGAAGCCATAGGCTCGTTTTGCACGTGTACGGCCGAGATATCGATGCCCTGTGCCTTGTAGGCTTTGACAAATTTCTCGAAGTAGAGCGCGTATGCTTTGAGGTAGGCCTGATCCATACGGATAGAGGTGACACCTTCGAGCATCTGGGTGCGTGGGTCGAGGCCGTTGTGTTTGGCATCGGGGCGACCGGCGTAGTGGTTGTTGTACTTCATCCAAACGGGTGGCACCCAGGGTGAAGCCCAGATCTTGAGGTCGGGACGCACCTTTTGCGCGCCTTTGATGTAGGGAATAAGACGGCTTTTGTCGCGGTCGATGTTGAAATTAATCATTTCGAAATCGTCGGGCGTATCGTTGTGCGAGTAGTAGCTTGTGGCGAAATCGTTGGCACCGATGGGCATGCGACAGAGGTTGAAGTTGCAACCCTCTTTTGAGAAGAGCGACTGATAGACAGTCTGCTGCTTGTCGGCAGGCAGCGTGTTGAGCGCGACCCAGCCCATTTCGTTGAAGCAACCGCCAAAGCCTTCGAATGTTTGCATCGGGGCGTTGACATCTACCTTAACGGTGTTTTTCTTAGATTTGTCGGGTTGCAGATCGAGCGATTTCTCCTGACGGAAACCGTCTCCCTGTACGGTGGATATCCACTGAACCTTTTGCGCTGAAACGCTGAGAGATAGCGCGGCAAAGATGGTGATGATGGTTGGTTTCATTTGTTTTTTATTATTTGATTTGAAAATTTGAAGATTATTTAATTTGAAGATTTGAAAATTATTTGATTTGAAGATTAAGAATGTGGGGGATTAGCGCATTTTGTCGATCTCTTTGTCGGCTGAGATTTGGGTGCGCATACGCAGCACTTTGTCTTTCGAGTAGAGTGTCGGACAATCGGGGTGATCGGCTTTCAGCTTTTGGTAAGCAGCCCAGGCGGTGTCGTACTGTTTGATCCATTCTGCTTTATTGTTTGCATCGGCATAACCCAAACGGATCGCTGAAAGGTTGTAGACAGCGCGGTAGATTTCGTACAAGTACAAGCCATAAAGAGAAGTAACCTGAACGAATGACTGCGTTTTTTTGTCGGCAAATTTGATTTGTTTCGACAGAGAGACAATCTCTTTCCACATGACAATAGCTGTATCTTTTTCGGCCAGAATGGTTTTGAGTGTGTCGCCTTTGGGCAGTTTGTAGAGCATGCCGATGTACTCGTCGCGCGTCCACATAGCCTCGATTTCTCTGAAATATTTCGCACTGCGGCGACCGCGAAGCACGGCATCCTGCGAAAGAAGAGCCAGACGGCGGAATTTCTTGGCATCGGCAGGCGACAATTTCAGTTTGGTAGTGGCATAGCGGTTGAAGATTGAAGCCTCAGACTCGTTGGTATTGAGTGCCCATTGTGCCATTACGTAGGCATTGAGTTCGGGCCACAGTTCGTTTTGGATGTAAGGACCTTCCCAGCCACCGCCGCGTGACCACGTCCACATTCCTTTGAAGAGCGGGAAACGTTGTGCCAGATCTTTCAGAGAGGCAATTTTGCCCTGACTGCGAATATCTTTGTGTTCTTCGAACCCATTGATAACCCCTTCGCCGATGTAGTTGGGATATGCGCCTTTGCCTTCGTATTCGCGGGCACACTGCACCTCAACCAGGATTTTGTGACGACCATTGCCCAATACCTTGCTAAACGGATTGCCACGGTGGAAATCGCCTTCGCAATGTTTGATTGAGATGGTCAGGTTGTCGTGCGGCTCTACTCCGTTGCTCACCTTCATGTAGTTGGCCACGTCGGTATCGAAGCTCCACCAGGTGCGGAAGATCAGTTTTTTGTTGAGTTTCACACAAATCTCGTCACGCAGGATGTTCATGAGCGGAATGATGGTTTTTTCGGGATTAGCCTGGTTCTGAATTCCGCCCTTGTGGTAAGGCGCGTCGTGCAGATAGGTTTCGCCGATACGGACAAAAATCCCATCGAGCTCGGGGAACTGAGCAAACATCTCGCGGATGAGGATGCGCAGGTATTTCTCTGTTTCCGGATTTTGAGGATCACTGAAGGTCTTCTCCATGCCAAATTTAGCAATCAGTCTTTTTGGGAAAAGTATCAGGTCGCTCATGCAATAGACCTGCATGCCTTTTTTCTTCATTTCGCCATACATGCCGTGAATTTCTTTGGCTTTGGCATCTACCCACTTGCGGTCGTCAGACCCTGCGGGCAGAATATCGGGATCGACTTTATCCCAGTTTACAGCCAACTGTGGCGAAAGGAAGATAAAGTAGGTTTTGCCGTTGTATCCCAATTGTTTGATCACATCGGCATTGTTGAACTTAGAGACGTAAGGCACATCGCCGGGGTTGTTGTGCACCATATCGGCAATGATGGGAAGCCGGTTTACGGCACTCTTCTTTTTCTGCGCGAAAGCAAACGAAGAAGAGAGAGTGAAGAACGCCAGTGTGGCGGCCAGGAATTTGATTTTTCTTGTCATAGTATGGATAATTAATAATTAACAATTAAAAATTAATAATGCATATTTCATAATGAATTATTAATTAGGCAGAAAGGGGAATGACGGCTTCTAAATATTCACCCTTTCGACTACAAAGTAACGGAAAAAGGGCGAAAAAGGCAATACCCTTTGACCGCGAATTACCGGATTTGCATCATTTGGGTCAGACGAATATCGGCTGATGAAGCCCCCGCCCCTATCTGTACACTGCCCGGTTCTACCTCCCAGCGGTTGAGACAGACGTTCCAGTAGGCCAGATCGGCGATTTTGACCGGGATGGTTATTTTGCGGCTTTCACCCTTTGGAATGAATACCCGCGCAAAACCTTTGAGTGCCTGCTGTGGTCGATCCACCTTCGAACCGGGGAACTTCACATAGAGCTGTACCACCTCTTCGCCATCACGTGCGCCGCTGTTTTCGACCTCCACGATGATATTGGCAACACCCTCTTTGCCGACGGTAGAAGGAACATCCAGACTCTTGTATTTGAACGAAGTATAGCTGAGTCCAAAGCCAAACGGATAGAGTGGCGTGCCTTTGAAATACTGATATGTACGCCCCTTACGCAAATCGAAATCGAGCATATCGGGCAGGTCGTCGATAGATTTCACCCACGTCTGAGTGAGACGGCCGGCCGGGTTGTAGTCGCCAAACAGCACATCGGCCAGACCATTGCCCAGCTCCTGACTGCCGTGTGCCATATGAACAATAGCCGGAACCTTCTCCTGCATCCAGTTGATGGCATAAGGAAAACTGCTGATGAGCACCACCACCGTATTGGGGTTGGCCTTTTGCACCAGTTTGACGAGGTCTGTCTGTTCGAGTTCGAGCGAAGTGCGATCGACCGCTTCCTTTCCGTCAGACGGAAGTTTGGTCTGCTCCCAGCCCGCATCGCAAACAGGGTGGTTGCCCACGCAGACAATGACCACATCGGCCTTGCGGGCCAGCATAACGGCAGAGTCGAGTTTATTATCTTTGACATAAAGCACCTCCACTGAGTTGCCCACGGCATTTTTGATACCCTGCAACGGTGTTACGGCATAAGCAGGCGTACCCGAATACCAGTCGAGCAGCACCTCGTTGGCTCGCGGACCGATAACGGCTATTCGTTTGATTGACTTTTTATTGAGCGGCAGGGTGTTGTTGCTGTTTTTGAGCAGTACGACCGATTTTTGCGTTACGAGACGCACCAGCGATTTGGTTTCGGGTTTGTAGCGCGGGTCTATCGTATCTGTCACACCAATGCCGGCGTAGGGATTGTCTTTAGAATTATCGAGCATACCCAGTTTGAGCGCGATACGGAAATTGCCCCGGATAGATTTAGACAGCAAATCGTCAGAAATCAGTCCCCGTTTGATAGCCCCTTCCACCTCCTCTTTGTGTTTGTCGAGATAACGGGTTGTTCCCGCTTTGAGACATTCGGCGGCAGCCACCTCCATATCCGAATAATATTTATGATCGGTTTTCAGCATTTGAAATGCGCCACCGTCGGTCAGTATCACGCCATTGAAGCCCCACTCCTTCATCAGGATATTACGCAACATCGGATGCACGGTGCAGGGAATGCCGTTGTAGGCATTGTAGGCCGTCATCAGTGCATTGGCACCGCCCTCTTTTATTCCTTTGTAAAAAGGAAAAGAATAATATTCGCGAAAAAGCCTGTCGTCGAAATTGGAAGATGTAAATGAACGGCCGACTTCGTTGCTGTTGGCCAGAAAATGTTTCATGAGCGAAGCACAACGCCAGTATTTGGGGTGATTACCCTGCAAGCCCTTCACAAATGAAGTAACCAGCGAGCCAGTGAGAAAAGCATCCTCGCCGTAGCACTCTTCGGTGCGTCCCCAGCGCGGGTCGCGCCCCAGGTCGGCATTGGGCGACCAGATAATGAGGCCGCTCTTTTTGATTTTCGGGTTTTGATGCAGGAAACGGCTTTCGATACTCATGTGTTCAGCCACGCGGTAGAGCAGCGGCGCATCCCACATTTCGCCCAGACCATAGGCCTGCGGAAAAACGGTGGTAAAGGTGACCGGGCCCCGTTTCTCATCCCACGCCGGGCCACCAATGACCAGACCGTGAATACCCTCGATGTTGCCACCGCCGTTGATACCCAGGCGTTCGAAGCTGAAACCCGGTGCAACTGCTTTCACCTTCTCCTCCTGCGTTAGGATAGAGATAAGGTTGTCCAGTCGTTTTTCGTCGGATAGTTTGGGGTTTTGAAACGGATATTTGTGTTGCGCACTCGTGGCGAGGCTCATCAGAAACAGGAACAATGGAAGTAATTGTTTTTTCATCCGGGGGAATATTTTGTAATCCGGCGATACACAGGGGGATGTGCATCGCCGGAAAAATTTGAATTTTGACTAATTATTTTACATTGAATTTAACACCGGCAACGGCAGTTTTCACAGTCCAGCTGTTGCCCGATTTGGCTACCGAAACCGGTTGCAGTTTGTTGTCGGATGGCAGACAGAAAAGTCCTTTGGCTTCGCTGATGTTCTGACCATAGACTTTGAGTTCGATATTCGACCAGTCCATATCTTTGGTAGACTGAGCCAGTTTGATGTGAGGAATGACAGCACCTTCGCGCACCAGAATAACGGCAGCAATCACACCGGTTGGTATGGTTTGGAAACCTTTTTCGTACACCTTACCGCTCTGATAGTCGACCCAGCGACCTTTGGGCAGATAGACCACACGCTCTTTTCCCTTATCTTCGAAAATAGGTGCCACCATGATGTCGGCACCAAACAGGTACTGATCTTCTACGTTCCATGCACCCGGATCTTCGGGGAACTCAACAAAAAGGGCACGCATCATCGGTAATCCTTTTTCGGACGACTCTTTTGCCTGAGCATATACGTAAGGCATCAGTTTGTATTTCAGCTCAGAAGCCAGACGGAAAGCATCGGTAAACGACTCATTGTACAACCACGGCTCTTTCGGGGGTGTACCGTGCGCACGCGAATGCGAGGTCATCATACCAAAAGGCAACCAACGGCGGTAGAGGTCTTCGGGCGTTTTTTCGACAAAACCACCGATGTCGTGGCTCCAGAACGAGAATCCGCTGAGTCCGAGCGACAAACCGCCACGCAGGGTGTAAAGCATTGCGCCATTGGTGTTCGACGCATCGCCACCCCAGTGAATCGGGTAACGCTGACTGCCGGCCCATGCACTGCGTGCCCACATAATCTGTTCGTTGTTGGTCTGTTTGGTGATGTCGCCCACTGTTTTGTTGTAGCGCAGTGGGTAGAGGTTGTGTTCGTAGAAACCGTTGCGGCCCGAGGCGTAATTGCCATTCATAGGACCGGCCTCGCCGAAGTCCACTTTGATAGCGCCCACGCCCATTTTGAGCAATCCGGCCAGTTTTTCCTGATACCACTTGATGGTGGTCGGGTTGGAAAAGTCGAGAATCGCATCTTCGTGAGTCGGGTTACCTTTGGCATCGGTCACGCACATGCGTTTGTCCACCACTTCGTTGAAGTATCTGTTTTTCGGAACAAAATAGGGAATCTGCCACAAACAGATGTTGAAACCATCCTTTTTGAGGTCTTTGATCATTTTGGCCGGATCAGAGAAACGGGTTTTCGAAAACTCGTAGTCGCACTGCCAGTCGTACTCAAACCATCCGGTATCGAAGTGAATCACATCGGTTGGGATTTTGTATTTGCGAATGTTGGCAGCCACATCGTAGCCCTCTTTTTGCGAGAAATAAGAGATGCGGCTCATCCACAAGCCAAACGACCAGAGCGGCGGCATGGGCGATTTACCGGTCAGTTCGGTGTATTCGTTGAGCACCTCTTTGGGGTTACCCAGCATCACAAACAGGTCGAGCTCGTCGTCGCCAATCATCAGATTCATGGCCTCGTAGAAGTCGGCACCAAAATCGCAGGTCACCGGCGTAGAGGTGTGCATAAACATACCGTATCCGCGGCTGCTCATGAAGAAGGGAATCGGTTTGTACATTGTATTGTTTTCCACACCGTTGGCATCGTCTACGTAGAGCACCAGCTTCTGACCGCGTTTGTCCAGACGGGAAAATGACTCACCACAACCGAAAATCTTTTCGCCCGGCGACAGGTCGAAAGATGCATTTACGCTGCGGGTATAGTCTGACGCACGACGTACAAATGCGAAAGGCACATTGGGGTGAAAAGTCTTGTTGTTATCCAGCTCGTGACGCGACTGAGTCAGCAATTTGCCCGCAGCATCGTAAAACGCAATGCGCCAGGGGCTTTCGCTGATGACCACAGAGCCAAACTCACTGCTGTATTTGTGACCACCTTTTACTTTGGTGTATTTCCACGAATTGTCTTTGCCCGGCTCTTTCACCAACATAAGCGAAGGTTCGCGGTTGGGTTTAGCAGCAGGTGCCGTCACCGTGCGAATGCGCACCACGCGGGGCGACACAAACTCGATAGAGAAAGGCAGAGATGGATTTACCGGATATACATCGTCGGGAAACTCCACCGTACGGAAGTGACGCAATACGGCCAGCGTATTGTCAAACGCATTACGGGTTTTGTAAATCGAACGTTTGTACTCAATCTTTCCCTGTCCACTCTGCGGATTAAACGCCGACAGGCTGTCTGCCAGGAAGTAGATGTTGGTAAAATTCCGGAAATCGGGACTGATGTCCACCGGCTCGTTGTAGAGCGGCGATGTTTGTGCCTGCGAAACCGCAAAGCCCAGAAATAGCATCGCGGCTACGAATAGTTTTCTCATGTTAAATGGTGTTTTCATTGTGTTTATAATTGATTTCTATTTTCTTTAAATGATTATGACACGTGGATTATCGTTCATCACTGCTGAGGCCAAACCGTCAGATAGTCGAGGAACAACACCGAACTACCCGTCTTTTGTGTGCGGATGCGGATGGTGTTTTTGCCTTTTTTCAGCACAACAGGAAGGCTTTCGCTCTCCCAGTTGTTGCGACCGGCAGCCTGTTTGGTAAGCAGCAGCTCCTCTTTTTTGCCATTCACCAGGAAGTCCACCCCAATGAAGTTGCCTTTGTCAGAGCCATACCGCAACATCGTCCAGTATTTTCCCGGCTTCGAAACGTTGATGGTGAAAACCACCGCCGAGCCCTCTTTGTCCTGCATGCCCGATACAAAACCCATGCCCGAATAGCCATACACCTTTGTGCCAATACCCGCTGTGGCATAGGCGCTGCCTTCGAGTTCGGCCTCTTCGGCTTCGTAGATGTGCTTGTCGGTAACGATCATACGTGCCTGCTGAAACGCCTTTTCCAAACCGGCATTTTTCTTAATCCGGTTGACCACAGCGCTGTTTTTGGGTGAAATAATGATATTCGAATCGAGCCTCACTACCGGACATTTGGCCGTATCCAGCAGGTTCTTGTGTTTATTCGAATAGAGATTATAGACCTGAATGTGGTTGCTGCGCGAGTTCACCTTTGCGTTGTAATCATCCACGTTGGTCACCACATTGTTGCGGGCGATGTAGTGCGACGAACCGTTGTCGAAATACATACCCTGTCCCCACATCACGCGGTTCAGGTAGTTGTTTTCGATGTAGTTGTGTCGTGTCGAATCGCCACCCGGGCCCAGTGTGTAAATGGCGCCACCGTCTGCCAGTTCCACCATCGTATTTTGCACTTTGTTGAAGCAGATGTGGTTACCCTCGTTGGCCGATTGCGGTATGGTGTTCCAACCCCAGCCGAGGTGCATGCCGCTGTAAGGCATGTTGTAGATTTCGTTGTGGGCAATCAGGTTGTTTTTAGGGAAACTAATCGCCAGCGCAGTCGCCGACCGGTACTCTACGCCGCAGAGATTAAACCAGTTGTTGACAATGCGGTTATCCTTCAGCACAAGTCGCACATCCGAAGGCAGATAGCCATTTTCGCTATCCTTGTCGCGCCAGTTTTTGTAATTACCCATTTGCAATCCCACACCCGAGATGTCGTGGAAGCTGCACCCCTCTACCGTCATCTGCTGACAACCGGCCAGAGCCGTCAGTCCCGATGCCCCGAGATGCACAAAGCGGCACTTTTCCACACCTATATTTTTGGCAAAACGGAAAGTTAGTGCCGAACCATCGGCCACAAACTCACCATCTTTGGTTACGTTTTCGCGTATCACATTATTTTGCGCATCCGAATGCCCGCGGTCGCTGTTTGGTCTCAGCCACGTGGTGTATTCGAAGTCAATTCCCTTAAAAACAATATTTTGCAGAGGCTCATCCACCGATGCGCCTTTGGCCGTAATCAGATTTTCGAGCACCGGCACCACCGTTTCGGCCGTCTCCATATTTTCCCACACCTGCGGGATGTAGTAGATGGTGTACGGTTTTCCCGACACCGCGCCCGTCCTGTCCAGATACCATTCGCCCGGTTCATTCAGTATTTCGTACGCATTTTCCACGTACCACGATGTGCGGATAGAGGTTATACCCTTATTGCGGGCATTGTCCAGCCCCGGACGTTTTAGTCTGACA
Source organism: uncultured Parabacteroides sp. (assembly GCA_964534355.1). Classification (GTDB taxonomy): domain Bacteria; phylum Bacteroidota; class Bacteroidia; order Bacteroidales; family UBA7332; genus CAXXIC01. Next base: position 2,770 of record CAZHNZ010000062.1, on the reverse strand, counting down.
TACAATAGTTTGTCTTTTACCTCCACTTTGGCTATTCCGCAGCGCGGGTTGGTCCAGATTTCGCGATACACCAGTTCTGCATCCGTAATATTCTTCCATCTCGCCAGCGACAGGTCGGTGGTCGTACAGCCCAGACTGTCCGTCACTTCGTTCAGCAAACCGCGTATACTGCGCGCACGCAGCGCACGTTCTCCGTTCACATAAAACTGACGCGTATCCACCTTCCGGCTCAAAACAGCTTTGTAAATGTTCCGGCCTTTGTCGTGCAGCGCCCAGCCCGTCACCTTCATCGCGCTGCTCACCACCGGCTTCTCATTCCGGTACGACGTCCAAATGACCTTATATCCGTCCCGTCCCGAATCTTTTTCATTCAATTCCAATGTTTTATCCAGCAAATAGGTTCCGCCACGCAGATACACCGTCGCATCGCCCGTCCACTTCGACTGTGCAGCGCGCACCTCATTCCGGGCCCGTTCGATGCTTCTGAAAGCCGTTGTCAGCGTTTTTCCATCGCCGGCATCATTCCCGTTTTCCGCATCCACATAGATGCTCATCTGCGCACCTGCGCCCGCACTGTTCAGCAGCCAGGCCACTGCAAAAATCCACTTCAATCTCATTCTATACTCATTTATTTTAATACAAAAAAACAATTTGGGCGTGCCCCTAAGGGGTCGGGCTATCCGTTGCGAGTCCTCGCCGGTTCAGTTTTTAGCTCATATACAGGCTTTTGCAACCGGCTGTGGGCTCTTCACTGCTATCCCTCACGCAGAGGTTACCACTTATTTCGTCGCCTACTTCCCGTCATCCGGCCAGGCATTACAAATCAGTTCTTAGTCCATCCACCAATTCTCCGATACTGCCTTTTCGCTCATCGTAAAACTGCAAATCTTTGTACAACGATGCGCAATAGGGCGATTTCGCCAGTTCGCGCCACTCACGCCAAAGTGCGTCGTAGCGGGCAATCGAAACCTTCACGCCCTCTTTATCGAAGTTTTTGCCTTCATTTTTCAGTTGTTTTTGAATCATCAGATACCACATTTGCTCTGTGAGTTGATACTTGATGCGTCCGTAGCTGCACGACACCTGCAATATTTCCTCCAATGCTTTGTCTTTCAGCTCAAACTGTTTCGACAGAGCCTCTATCTTCAACCACATGGCAGCTGCTTCCGCCTTTTCGGCCAATACCCGTGACATCAGATTACCGGCCACAATCTCTTTCACCACTTCGTTGTTGTACGACGCCGAGAAGAAATTGTCGCGCGCCCACCAGACACTGTTTTTGGTGTAGTCGCTCAGCTGACCTTTACGCACAGCCTCAATACTCTCTACAGCTATTTTTCTGAATATCTGCGCATTGAACCCTGTTATTCCGATTTGTGCTGCAAATTCGTAGCAAAGTTCTTCCTCAGATTTCAACGTATTCTGCGCCCAGTGCGAAATCACATACGAGTTCAGGTCGTTCCACACGGTACTTTTCAGATAAGGCCCCTGCCAGCCGCCGCCACTCGACCAGGTCCACATCCCTACCAGTTTGCCTTTGGGCATAATGTCGCGCACGCCCCGTGGTTTCGATACCGGCGCCAGCTTCTCGGTCAGTTTGTGAGTCCAGTTGTCCAGCTCATAGCGGTTTTCGGGCCATCCGTCTATCACGCCCGAAGCCGTGTAATAGGGGTGCGCCCCTTTGCCGTAGGCCTCCATCGCCGATTGTGCTTCCACAATCTGTTGATGCCGGCCAATACCCAGCGTGGGATTGGTCGCACACATGCGGTGAAAATCGTCCTGCGGATATTTGATTGAGAAGATCAAATTCGGATGTGGCTCAATGGCGTTGGTCACATCGAGGTAATATTGGGGATTGTTGTGAAACCCATTTCCGAAACTCCACGTACGAAAGAAGAGTTTCTTGTTTCTTTTCACACAAATCTCTTCACGCATAATGCGAAGCATCGCTATCTGATCCTTGATTTCGGTTTCGTAACTGAAATTCTTAATCGGACTGTTTCCTTTGTGGTACGGTGTGCTGTGCAGGTACGTTTCACCAAAACGGGAAACCACACCATCCAGCTCGGGGAAAGCTTTGAAGAGTCCGTCAATCTGTGCCACCAGTAGTTTTTGCGACATTTCCTGCTGAATATCGGGGCGCTCTTTGCTACCACTGAATGTATTTTGGGCATGACCATCGGGGTTCTCTCCCTTTATCTGCTTTCCGTATTTATCCCATATTGGTGCCGGGAATACCAGAAAATCAATATTAGAATAGAATGGGATACCGGATGCTTCGAGTTGCATCGTCTCTTTTTTGCGTTCCACATAGACAGAGTCAATCCATTTTCGTGCTTTCGAACCTTTTTTCACCAGGTTTTTCTCAAAATTATCGTAGGTAATAGCGGTAGTCAGGTTTCCGATTACCATTCCATTGTATCCTTCCGAAAGAAGGAACTTCGGGTCCTGATACGGTTTTCCGTGAACATCTTTGGGCGTGCTTCCGCTGTTCAAAACATAAGTCAGGTTTGCTACAGGTTTGGCCTCCTGCGCATCTGCCGCAAAAGCGGCTCCTAACATTCCACATACGACATAAGAAATAAGCATCTGTTTTTTCATGTTTTTATCTGTCTATGAAATTTTTAATTCATAATTAATGGACATTCTCATTGCTGCATATTAGACGGGGTGTGTCACACAAGAGACGGGGCGCGCCCCGTCTCTACCTATTTTAGGTATGGACCTTTTTTGTTCCAAAAAACCTCAACATTCGAAATCCACCACGTTT
>CAZHNZ010000061.1:16147-23843 GCA_964534355.1 uncultured Parabacteroides sp. | reverse complement strand
CCGTTTGGCACATAAGGTGCCCCTAATATAATATCCTAAAATTTAGCAGGTAAGTTGGCAATTATCCTTCAAATGGTCGTCTGTAGGTACATCCGTTTTTCCATTCAGAGCAGCCGAATGCAGTTTTTCCTTTAATGATGGTGCCTTTTCCACACAGCGGACAGACCTCTGACAGGGGTGTTGGGTCCGGATTCGGCGTATTTGGGGTTGCTTGTTTGGGCACTTTGGGTGTACTTTCTTTCTTTGGGCGCGGAGTGGTTGTGGATTTCTTTTCTTTTGCTTTGGTGGGCTCTGTTTTTTCTTCCACCTTTTCTACAGTAACTGTTCTGCGGCTCTGGTCTGTTTTTACCTGAAATACAATATCGTTGACCATCGCCTTTAGTTCGTCTATAAACTGGCGGGCTTCGAAAGTGCCTTTTTCTATCTGACGCAATTTTTTTTCCCACAAGCCGGTCATTTCGACCGATTTGAGCAATTCGACATCAATAGCCGCAATCAAATCAATCCCGGTGGGGGTGGCCATCAGGTTTTTTCGCTCTTTGCGAATGTAATTCCGTTTGAAGAGTGTTTCAATTATGGCTGCCCGGGTAGATGGTCGCCCGATGCCGTTCTCTTTGAGTGCATCGCGGAGTTCCTCATTGTCCACCTGTTTTCCGGCTGTTTCCATGGCTCGCAGCAATGTTGCCTCGGTGTATGGTTTGGGTGGTTGAGTCCATTTTTCGCTCAGGGTAGGTTCGTGTTCGCCACTTTCGCCTACTTCGAATGCCGGCAGAACACCTTCTTCATCCTCTTCTTTTGACTCTTTCTCTTCGGGTTTGTCTTTGGCAAATACAACCCGCCATCCGGGTTCAAGAATCTGCTTGCCGGTTACTTTAAATTCAATCTTATCCACTTCGCCCAAAACCGTAGTAGTCGATATTTTACATTCGGGATAAAAAGCTGCAATAAAGCGACGGGCTACGAGATCAAAAACCATTCGCTCATCCCCCGTCAGGTTTGTAGTGCGCGTACCGGTGGGAATAATAGCGTGGTGATCTGTTACTTTGCTGTTGTCGAATACTTTTTTCGACTTGGTCAGCTTGGTGGCGAGCAGAGGGGCTGTCAGCTCTTCGTATCCGTTGAGACCGCGCAATGTGTCGGGCACTTTCGGAAAAATGTCATCGCTCAGGAAAGTTGTATCTACACGGGGATAAGTAGTCACCTTTTTTTCGTAGAGCGACTGAATCAGTTTCAGTGTTTCGTCGGCCGAAAAGCCAAATTTCTTGTTGCATTCTACCTGCAAAGCAGTCAGGTCGAATAGACGGGGTGCCGATTCGGTTCCTTTTTTGGTATTTACACCGGTCACTACAAATGGGGCCTCTTTCACAGTTTCGAGAAAAGCGGTGCCCTCTTCCACGGTCTGAAATTTCCCTTTTGTGACCGAGAATGTGGTATTCCGGTACACCGTTTTCAATTCCCAATAAGGTTCGGGTGTAAAATTCTGTATTTCGAGATGCCGGTTTACGATAAGCGCCAAAGTCGGAGTCTGAACCCGACCGATAGAAAGCACACCCCGGTTTTGTCCATATTTCAGGGTAAATAGTCGTGTTGCATTCATGCCCAACAGCCAATCGCCGATAGCGCGCGACAATCCTGCTTCGTACAAATGCTTAAATTCTTCATCTTTGCGGAGCGAGCGAAATCCTTCGCGGATAGACTCTTCGGTAAGAGAGGATATCCAAAGCCGGTAGATGGGGCAATGGCATTTGGCCTTTTGTAGTACCCATCGCTGAATGAGTTCACCTTCCTGGCCCGCATCACCACAATTTATAACCATTTCAGCCTTTTCGATCAAACTTTCGATGATGCTGAATTGTTTTTGATAATTATCTATGTCGATTAACCGGATGCCAAAGCGGGGCGGAATCATGGGCAGATGCGCCAATGACCACTGTTTCCATGCCGGCAGGTATTCGTGTGGCTCTTTGAGTGTACAAAGGTGGCCAAAGGTCCAGGTAACCTGATATCCGTTGCCCTCTATGTATCCCTCTTTGCGTTGGGTTGCGCCCAATACCTGAGCTATTTCGCGGGCTACGCTTGGTTTTTCGGCTATGCAAACTTTCATCTGAGTTATTCTGTTTGGTAAAATGGGGTGACAAAATTAGGAAAAATATATCCACAAATGAATAAACACGAAGATTATTTGAAAATTGCCATACAGTTGGCCCGCGAAAACGTGGAAAAAGGAGGCGGCCCTTTTGGCGCAATAATTGTCAGAAACGGAGAGATAGTGTCCCAAAGCGGAAATACAGTGACATTGAGCAACGACCCCACGGCTCATGCCGAAGTAAATGCCATTCGCCTTGCTTGTCAGAAGCTACAAACCTATAAACTGGATGATTGCACTATTTACAGCAGTTGCGAGCCATGCCCGATGTGTCTTTCTGCCATTTATTGGGCAAGATTGGCGCATGTATTCTTTGCTGCCACGAGAGATGATGCTGCACGCGCCGGCTTCGACGACTCGTTGATTTACACAGAAATTCCGAAACCAATATCCGACAGAATAATTCCATTCCGGCATATTTCGTTGTCGGAGGCACAGCTTCCTTTTCGGAGTTGGCAGCAGAATCTCGAAAAAAAATGTTATTAATCGACTGATTGATGCTGTTTTAAAGCTGTTTTTGAGCTATTTTTAGTAGAGACAGTTTAATACTGTTAATTTTAAAAATTAGCTCTTTGAGGGAGTTTGTTTTTTTTGTATCTTTGCAATCGCCTTTAAAATATGTAATTTTTTTAGTTCATTTTTTGAGGATTAGTAAGTAAAAGTAGGCGATTTGTTTTTCTTTATTATATATAACCAAATAATAATTCGTAATTCGTATGACGGTACATGAAAAAGTAAAAGAATTGGAGCGGGTTGTTATTCGATTTTCCGGCGATTCCGGCGATGGAATGCAGCTGGTGGGTAACATCTTTTCCAATTTATCGGCTACTCTGGGTAATGAAATTTCTACATTCCCCGATTATCCGGCAGAGATGCGTGCGCCGCAGGGCACACTGGGCGGTGTCTCGGGCTTTCAGTTGCACGTAGGTGCAAAAAATATCTTCACACCGGGCGATAAGGCCGATGTGCTGGTTGCTATGAATCCCGCAGCGTTGAAATCGAATTACAAATTTCTCGCCCCTCACTCAATTGTTATTATTGATGAAGATTCGTTTACTGAAAAAGATTTAAAGAAAGCTGATTTTAAAACGAACAATCCGTTTGAAGAGTTGGGCCTGACTCAGATTCAGGTGGTTCCGGTCCCTGCTACATCATTGGTCAAAAATAGCCTCGAAGGTAGTGGTTTGGATGGGAAATCTGTTCTTCGCAGCAAAAATATGTTTGCTCTTGGGTTGGTTTGCTGGTTGTTCAACCGCACGCTAGAAAGTGCAATACCCTTCCTCGAAAGAAAATTTGCCAAAAAACCGGCTATTCTCGAAGCCAATATCAAGGTGCTGACAGACGGTTTCAATTTTGGTGCCAACACACATGCTTCTGTTTCTACTTACCGCGTAGAAGCTGCCTCTGAGCAGGAAAAAGGAATTTATACCGATGTAAACGGTAATCATGCAACAGCTTACGGGTTGATTGCTGCTTCTGAAAAGTCTGGATTGCCGCTTTTCCTGGGTAGTTACCCGATTACACCGGCCACCGAAATTATGCAGGAGCTGGCTGCCCGCAAAGAACTGGGCGTAAAAGTCGTTCAGTGCGAAGACGAAATTGCAGGTATCTGTACCTCTATCGGAGCAAGCTTTGCCGGAAATCTGGCAGCTACAACAACTTCTGGTCCCGGTTTGGCTCTGAAAGGCGAAGCCATTGGTCTGGCGGTGATGGCCGAAATTCCATTGGTAATAGTGGATGTGCAACGCGGTGGTCCTTCTACCGGATTGCCTACCAAAACAGAACAATCAGATTTATTACAAGCCTTATATGGCCGAAACGGCGACAGCCCTGCTGTGGTAGTGGCCGCCAAATCGCCGATCGACTGTTTCGAAATGGCATTCAACGCATCGAAGATTGCGGTGGAGCACATGACTCCGGTTATTTTGCTCACCGACGGATTTATTGCAAATGGCTCTGCTGCCTGGAAAATACCCAATCTGGATGAGTACCCAGCCATTGTTCCACCGGTGGTAACACCCGAAATGGCTGAAGGCTGGAAAGCATATAAACGCAACGAAGAGAATATGGTGCGCAGTTGGGCAATGCCCGGCACACCCGGTTTTGAGCACCGCATCGGTGGGCTCGAGAAGCACTACGATACAAGTTCTATATCGACAGATGCTGCCAACCACCAAAAGATGACCGATGCCCGTCACAAAAAGATTGATTGTGTGGCAAAAGATATTCCTCTGTTGCAGGTGGAAGGAAATCCGGATGCTGATACACTGGTAGTGGGCTGGGGTGGTACCTTTGGTCACCTGCATACAGCTGTCGAAAATTTAAATGCAAGCGGAAAGAAGCTGGCTTATGCACATTTTCAATACATCAATCCACTGCCCGCTAATGCGGCTGAGGTGCTCGGAAAATACAAAAAGATTGTGGTTTGCGAGTTGAACACAGGTCAGTTTGCCGGATATCTGCGCATGAAAGTGCCTGGTCTGAATATAGTTCAGTTCAACAAAGTAGAGGGACAACCCTTTATGGTGACTGAGCTGGAAGAGTGTTTCATCAAAAATATGGAGGAGTAAACAGATGGCGACAAAACAATATACGGTTGCAGATTTCAAAAGTACGGCAAAGGTAACCTGGTGTCCGGGTTGCGGAGATTTTGCCATATTGAGCTCTTTGCAAAAAACGATGGTTGAGTTGGGCATTGAGCCTCACGAAACGGCGGTGATTTCCGGTATCGGTTGCTCTTCGCGTTTGCCTTACTTTATGGCTACGTATGGTTTTCATACCATTCACGGTCGGGGTTCGGCTATAGCAACGGGGGTGAAAGTGGCCAATCCGAAGCTATCTGTGTGGCAGATTACCGGCGACGGAGACTGTCTGGCTATTGGTGGTAATCACTTTATACATGCTGTGCGCCGCAATGTGGATATCAATATTATATTGATGAACAACAAAATATATGGTCTGACCAAAGGTCAATATTCGCCGACTACCGAGCGCGGATATGTCACCAAATCGTCGCCATACGGAACTATCGAGGAGCCTTTTGTACCGGCAGAGCTGACAATGGGCGCCCGCGGACAGTTTTTTGCCCGTTCGATTGATGTGGATTTGCCCGGAACGCAGGAGTGTATGCTCGCAGCGGCTAATCACAAAGGAACAGCGGTGCTCGAAGTGTTGCAAAACTGTGTGATTTTCTCGGATGGTGTTCACGACTATTATTCGGTGAAGGAGACCCGTGCCGACCGCACTATCACGCTTCGTCACGGCGAAAAGATGATTTTCGGTGCCAACAGAGATAAGGGTCTTGTACTCGAAGGCCTGAAACTGAAAGTGGTGACCATCGGCGAAAATGGTGTGACCGAGGCTGACATTCTGGTGCACGATGCCAAAGATGCCGACAACTCGATGCAATACAAGCTGGCGATGATGCACGAATATGGCTTGCCTCTTGCTTTAGGGGTTATCCGCAGTGTGGAGGCACCGGTGTATGATGTGGAGGTGGAGCGTCAGATTGCTGATGTGCAGGCCAAAAAACCGGTTCGCAAATTGCAGGATTTCTTGCTGAGTGGCGAAACCTGGGAAGTGAAATAAGCATATTTTATACAGAATATACAGGATTAAGAGGCTGTCTCTATGCAAAAGGAGTTCAGCCTCTTTTTGGTTGAATATCAAAGGGACGCGCCCTGATCTTTTTTTTCTCTCTTTTGAAACAATTGAAAACAGAATAACACAAACAGATTTTTAGCGTATGAAAAACGTATGGTTTAGCCTCGTCTTGTTGGGCGGGCTGCTATTTGGCGGAAATGTGATGGCGCAAAATGGCTATCAGAAAAACCCGGAGGCAAAGCACACATTTGCTATCGGGAAGAGTGATTTTTTGTTGGACAACGAGCCGTTTGTTATTCGTTGTGGTGAGATGCATTTTGCCCGTATACCCCGCGAATACTGGGCTCACCGGCTGAAAATGGCCCGCGCTATGGGTCTGAATACGGTGTGTGCATATCTGTTTTGGAACTATCACGAGCAGCAGGAGGGAAAATTTACGTGGGATGGAATGGCCGATGCTGCCGAATTTTGCCGTTTGGCGCAGAAGGAGGGTTTGCTGGTGATACTTCGCCCCGGACCTTATGCCTGTGCCGAGTGGGATATGGGCGGGCTGCCCTGGTGGTTGCTGCGCTACAAAGATATTAAGGTGCGCACGCAAGATCCTGTCTTTATGGCCAAAAGCCGTACTTTCCTCGAACAGGTAGGCCGTCAGCTGGCACCGCTGCAAATAACCAAAGGCGGTCCCATTGTGCTGGTGCAGGTAGAGAATGAATATGGCTTTTATGGCAACGACCGCGATTATCTGGGCCGTATACGCGATATCCTGAAAGAGGTGGGTTTCGATGTGCCTCTGTTTACCTGCGATGCTGCTTCTGAAATCAAGAAGACCTTTCGCGACGATATTTTCTGTGCTGTAAACTTTGGCAGCAACCCCGAAAGCTGTTTCAAAACTCTGCGCGAGGTGCGTCCCGAAGGACCGCTGATGTGTAGCGAGTTTTATCCCGGATGGTTCGACTCATGGGGTCGTAGCCACCACCTGGGCAATGGGGCAAATATCCTCAAAGACCTCGATTACATGCTCAAAAACCGGGCGTCGTTCAGTGTGTACATGGCACACGGTGGCACCTCGTTCGACTACTGGGCCGGAGCCAATTGCCCGCCCTACAAGCCACAAACATCGAGCTACGACTACGATGCCCCGATCAGCGAAGCCGGATGGATTACCCCGCGTTTCAACGAGATGCGCGAGCTGTTTGCGGCAAATCTCAATTCGGGCGAAAATATTCCCGAAGCACCTGCCGCAATGCCGGTGATGTCGTTGCCTGCTTTCAAAATGTCGCAGATGGCGCCACTTATTTCATCCATTACCAAAACCACCAAACCCGTTTTATCGCCCTCGCCGCTTACTTTCGAAGAGATGAATTTCGGTTTCGGGGCAGCTGTATACAGCACTACACTGTCAGCAGGTGCTGCGTCTGAGCTTGTGCTCGAAAAGGATGTGCACGATTTTGCGCACGTCTATCTCAACCAAAAACGCATCGGGACTTTCGACCGCACCACGGGTGTTAAGCGCATCAAACTGCCCGCTCTTGCATCCTCAGCCCGCCTCGACCTGGTGGTGGAGTCTATGGGACGTGTCAATTTTGGTAGCCATCTGGCTGATCGTAAAGGCTTGAATGGCAAAGTATTCCGCCGCACCGGCGAGCAGGATACCGAAGTGCAGAACTGGAAAACGTATCCCATGGATATTGCCAACGGATATCCGCGCAATCTCGCCTATGGGCCTGCGCATCTTTCGGCTCAGCCTGCCTTCTACAAAGGAAAATTCCGCGTTACACGCAAAGCCGACCTCTTTCTCGACATGAGCAAATGGGGCAAAGGCATGGTGTGGGTCAACGGGCACGGCCTGGGTCGTTTCTGGAACATCGGTCCCACACAAACCATGTATCTGCCCGCGCCATGGCTCAAAGTGGGCGAAAACGAAATTGTGATACTCGACTACCTCAC
>CAZHNZ010000061.1:0-16047 GCA_964534355.1 uncultured Parabacteroides sp. | reverse complement strand
GCGACCCCAACACCACCCTCGCCGAGCTCTACCTGATCGACCAAAACGGCAAAGAGCTGCCCCGCGGCGACTGGAAAATTGCCTACACCGACAGTCAGGAAACCCGTCAGGACGATGGCAAGGCCGATAATATTTTCGACATGCAGCACACCACCTTCTGGCACACAGAGTGGTCCGAGGAGCACCCCGCGCACCCGCATCAGGTGATAGTCGATCTGCAAGCCAACACCACCGTGGCCGGGTTCAAATACCTGCCCCGTCAGGACTCGCCCAACGGCCGCATCAAAAATTTCAAAATATACATCTCGCAGAAACCCTTCAAAGGTCTCTGATTTTCTTTCATAAAAAGTTGGGCGCGCCCCTCGCTCACTCGGGTCGGGCTATACGATCATAGTCCTCATCCGGTTCACAATATGCTCATTATCGAGCATTTGTAACCGGATGAGGACTATTCTTTTCTATGCAGAGGATAGCATCTCAGATGTTTCTACTCTCGCAGATCCATTTATTCTATTGTTCAACCTAAAATCAGTCTTAAAACCTTACCCATGAGCTAAATCAAAACTTAACCCCCGCAGCCGCTTTCAGGAAATACCCATCTTTGATATACTCACCCTGCGCACCCAGCGTCAGAGCAAATCGTTTGGTCAGATATATATCCGTACCGGCACTCACAAACAGACCAAAAGTGGATGTTTTGTGGCTAAAATATTCGGTATCAATATCGCTGCTTGTCAGTTTATCGTTTGCACTCAGTACATTATCTGTACTAGAATAAATCAACTTATTTTTTCCAATTTCCGGATCAAGTATCATGTAAAACAAAGCCCCTGCACCCAGATATGGTCTTAACACTTTGCCGGGATAAAACATTTTGTATCCCAAATCAACAGTCAGCTGCTTCGCATGATAATAGGTCTTCTCTTTATAAATATCATACAACAGGCTGTTCTGTAAATAGACTCTTTGCTTCTCATTTTCATAATTCATTTGCGCAAATGAACCACCTAATGTAAAGCGTGAATTGGGCGACATACCCGGAACATAAAACTCTGCCTGTGCCGATATCATCGGTGCTTGCATATCCCCCAGACAAAAAGTATCCTTCAAATGCGTATTTCTGTTCTCTAACCTTCCATACAATTTCTGCATATAAAACGACTCTCCGCCTTTCACCGAAAACGAAAATTTCCACGGTGCCCGCTGAGGCTCAAAAGTAATGCTTTTGCTACCACCTCCACAATTCAGATTATATTCTTTGGTAATTCCTCTCAACGACGAATGATCTATGGTCACATACCTTATATCATCCTTAACTTTCGGACAATCACCAAATATCTCAGTCAACAACTCAATATAACGCGTGTCTTTCACCTGTTTAGTCGTCCAGATTCCACTTTCACTGACCAAATCAGCTCGTTTGATTTCGTAATAAGCACCCGCTTTGGTCACCAGAAAATAACGGTCAATCCCACCATCTGTAAAGTAATACAAACTGACCCGTCCCTCAAGTAAACATTCCAAAAACACCGTTTTCTTCTCGGAATCTATCGACAGTGTGCGCGCAACATAATACCTTGCCGGCTGAAGATAACGATAGGCCTTAATCCGCTTGGGAGTCAACACCTCACGGGCTGCATTTTCATCTCTGCGTAAAATACATTCCACCGAATTTGCCTTGTCAGACTGATACGAAAGAAGTCCACGAATCGTATCGCCTTCCAGCGTCACTATATAACCTTTCTTAAATTGCTGACCCGAAACAGTCGTGCAAAACAGACAAAAAAGCCCCACAAAAAGCAGCGAAAATCTAGACATAACCACAATTATTAGATTTAAAAAGAGAAAAGGAATTCACGCATGACATCAATTGCATTATTTTAACCAATCATTTTCGTAAAATAATAAAGTATCAAAAATCGACGACAAAAATAATCATTTATATACAAATCACAACTTTTATTGCCGGCTATTGACAAAAATATAGTGCTAAAAAAGAAAAGATTACCCAAAGTAGTACCATATATAGATAAAGTTCAGAATTCCATCTGCTTGCCAGAAAAACCATTTTCAATCAATAAAATAGACCCATATTTAACAAATATCACCACAAAAATCTGTATTTTTGCAAACAAATCAAACAACTTAAATTTCAAAACTATGAAAATACTCAACAGACTATGGCTCATTCTCCTTCTGTCTGGCATTCTACAAACAATGTATGCTCAAAAAGAGATAACCCAAACCGTTTCTGCCAAACCGTCGAATGAAGCTACCGCTAAAATTCTGAAACGCAAAGTGGCAATAGCCCGATTCTCTAACGAAAGTAAATATGCAAAAGGCCTATTTTACGACAAAGCCAATGATCCGCTTGAGAAACAGGCTATTGATATCCTTTCATCCAAACTGGCCTCTTCCGGAAAATTCCTGCTACTCGAAAGATCCGACATAAAAAAAGTATTGGGTGAAAACGAGAATATCACAGACTCAGTACGCAATCAGCTGGGTGCAGATTATCTGATTATTGGCTCGATTACCGAATATGGAAGAAAGGTAATCGGAAACGATGGCGTATTTTCGGCATCAAAATCTCAAATAGTGCAGGCAGGTGTTAACATTCGGTTGATAGATGTTTCTACAGGACTCATTATTTATTCGGAAGAGGCACGTGGTGAGGCCGAAACTAAAACCAAAACAACAATGGGTGTAGGCAGCAAAGCCGAATTTGATGCCGCACTGGATGATCAGGCTATTTCGGCCGCAATATCTCAATTGGTCGAAAACATTATCAACAACTGTATGGACAGACCCTGGAAAGGCTACTTCCTGTCGAGCGATTCGGACGGAACAATCATTTCGGGTGGCAAAAGTCAGGGACTGGAAAAAGGAAATATATTTGTAATAAAGCAAAAAGGGAAAAAAGTAAAGAATCCTCAGACGGGCATTCTGATTGAAATACCTGGCAAGACGGTGGGCAAAATCAAAATCACAGAAACAGGAGGTGATACGCCGATGACAGAATATTCATTTGTCGAATTTACAGAGGGCTCTATCGACGCAAAAAATCTGGCGAACTATTATATTCAGGAGGAAGGAAAATGAAAAAAATCAGATTCACATTCAGCATATTAGTTATCATACTACTTTCGGCATGCAAAGTAGGAATGATAAGCGAATCGAAAGGAAAAGCACAAGAGGCTTTTCTTCAGTTTGTGCAAACACAAACCAAATACGAAAATGGCGTAGAGGTTACCATCGATAATGGCAGCACTTTCAATGCCAAAGTTGACAAACAAACCAAAAGAGGGGTATATGGCAATACGTATGCAATACCAACCGGCAAACACCATCTGACCGTAAAATCGGCGGGTAAAATACTCTATGATCAGGAAATATTCACATCATCACAACAAACCAAACAAATAAGCCTACCATGAAAATCAAACCACTACTGCTTATTGCAGCACTTGCAACTCTCATTACCTCTTGCACAGTACAATCGCCCAACTTATATACATGGGGGGACTACTCAAACGCCTCTTACGAATTTATAAAATCAAGAAGCGAAAAAGACAAAGAGGCTCTCATTCAGGTATATGATAAAATGATCAAAAAACAAACAGGCTCGCGAAAAACAGTTCCACCCGGCATATATGCCGATTACGGCTATCTGCTGATTCAAAACGGAAAAACTGATCAGGGCAAAAAGATGCTTGAGATGGAGATGGAATTATACCCGGAATCAAAAATATTTATACAGAAAATCCTCAAAAACGTACAGTAAATGAAATCAATACAGATATATTTTGTCATCGCTCTATCTGCTTTTATAATGGCAGGTTGTACCACGCCATCCATCTTAACCCGCAAACAGGCATATCCGGAGATGTATCGCGATCCGCTACTCTCTATATTGGTAATGCCACCCATTAATAAAACCAACAAAGTTGAAGCCAAAGAATACTTTTTCACAACACTGAATCAGCCTCTTTGCGAGAAAGGATATTACGTAATACCCTCATATCTCTCGATGGAGATTTTCAAAAATGAGAGTGCATATGATGCAGACCTCTTCATTGATCGCCCCATGGATAAGTTTGCCAACTATTTCGGTGCAGATATTGTACTATTCACCGTTATTCATCAGTGGGAGAAAATGGCGTTGAGCGGAAAAATAACAGTAGAAGTAGAGTACATCGCAAAATCTACTAAAACTAACACTGTAATTTACACCCGAAAGGGAACGATGATACTCGATACATCTGTACAGAGCGTTCAGGGAGGTGGAATAGCCGGTGCCCTTATACAGTTAGCTGCCACGGCTATAGTTACAGCTACCACTCCTCATGTAAAGGCTGCCAGAGCCTGCAACACGTATGCGTTATCTGATTTCCCAAGCGGAAAATACAATCCGGCCTGCATATCAGACTCTACCTTAATAGCCGGTGAAAAAACTTTTAACGCAACAATTCAGGTCAACAAATAGTGCGGTAAACTCCTCCGGCTGCACCGGAGGTTATTCATATTTAGTCCCTTCGGAACATACGGCAGAGCGTTCCCCGATAGGGGGACAATACGAATAACCGTGGGTGCAAGCCCACGGATATAGGTGGGGTGCAAGCCCGGAAAAAATCGCAAAATCAATCTCCCAAACGCCCAAAACGTAACATTCGCCTGCACATCGGAGGTGCACAAGTATGCAAGCCAAACTTTTTCCAAAATATCAGAGGTGCACACATGTACATCTCTAATTTCGCAGAAAAAATCAGAGGTGTACACATGTACAACACTAATTTTGCGGAGAAAATCGGAGGTGTACACATGTACAACACTAATTTCTCAGAGAAAATCGGAGGTGCACACATGTACAACACTAATTTCTCAGAGAAAGTCGGAGGTGCACACATGTACAACGCTAATTTCAGCGCGCATACCGGAGATGCATACATTCGAAACCCAAACGAACCGGATAATAACAGAAAAATATTTGTCAATACTTCACCCGTCAATCACAACATTTTATATATCTTTGCAAAAACAACAATAAAACGCAGAAAATAAACAGCAAACATGTAAATAATTCAGAGACATATAATATTCATTTTTAAATAGCATTCTGCTATTGTTCGCACGCTAGAAACCTAGGAAATTTCAACTAAGCGAACAAGTAAACTGATACAATGAGCAAAATGCTCACGCCAAACGGCGTGGGCTTTTGACTTATCGTTTACTTGTGGGCTTTCCTAGGGCCTCTAGCGTGGATAAGAATTTTGCCCACGCTTTTTTTGTGGGGTAAAATTCCCTATCTGACCAATGGCAGCCGACCGGCAAGCCAATGAAAAATTATTCAGAAATACATTTCGACAAACAAATCCATACGGGATTCATACATGGTGTGAAGCCCTTATTTGCGTATATCTAAAACAGGATATACAGTCGTGGCATGCCATCTCCCAACCAAATACAACTAACAATCAATCAATCCAATGGCAAAACAAGACAACAGTAGCTTTGAACAGAAACTCTTTAAAGCCGCCGACAAATTACGCAAAAACATCGATGCCGCCGAATACAAACATGTGGTATTGGGGCTGGTATTTCTGAAATACATCTCCGAATCGTTTAGCGAATTGTACGAACAGCTGGAAGCCGATGAGTTTTCGGATGCAGAAGACAGAGACGAATATCTGGCCGAAAACATCTTTTTTGTGCCCAAAGATGCCCGCTGGAGTCACATACACGCCCATGCCAAACTTCCCACCATCGGCCAAACGATAGACGAGGCCATGGAGGCGATAGAAAAAGAAAACAAAGAGCTCAAAAACGTATTGCCACAGGTGTATGGCAAAGCCAATCTGGACAAAACGGCGTTGGGCGAACTGATTGACCTGATATCGAACACCGAATTGCAAGCCGAAAACCACAAGTCGAAAGACCTGTTCGGACGGGTGTACGAATATTTTCTGGGCGAGTTTGCCAATGCCGAGGGCAAAAAGGGCGGACAATTCTACACCCCAAAATCTATTGTGAAACTAATGGTGGAAATGATAGAACCTTACAACGGACGGGTGTACGACCCGGCTTGCGGAAGCGGAGGTATGTTTGTGATGAGCGAGAAATTTGTAACCGAACACGGGCGCAACATCAAAGACATTACCGTGTACGGACAAGAGAGCAACCAAACCACCTGGAAACTTTCCAAAATGAACCTCGCCATTCGCAATATCAACTCCAAATTTGTCCTTTGGAATACCGAAGGTTCGTTTCTGAAAGACCTGCACCCCGACCTGAAAGCCGATTACATACTGGCCAATCCGCCTTTTAATCAGAGCGACTGGGGCGTGGACTTGTTGCAGGAAGATGGACGCTGGAAATACGGCACACCGCCCGGCGGCAATGCCAACTTTGGCTGGATGCAACACATGCTCTACCACCTCGCGCCACGGGGCGTGATGGCCACGGTGCTGTCCAACGGTTCGTTGAGCTCCAACACCTCCGGCGAAGGAGATATTCGCCGC
Organism: uncultured Parabacteroides sp.; assembly: GCA_964534355.1. GTDB lineage: Bacteria > Bacteroidota > Bacteroidia > Bacteroidales > UBA7332 > CAXXIC01. The sequence goes on along the minus strand of CAZHNZ010000061.1, from coordinate 9,529 downwards.
AATTTGGTGGAAAACGACTTGGTAGAATGCATTGTAGCGCTTCCCAAACAACTGTTTTACAACACCGGCATTCCGGCTTGTATCTGGTTTCTGCGCAGAGAAAAAAGCAACCACAGCCGCGAGGTTTTGTTTATTGATGCTTCCGAACTGGGCTTTATGAAAGACCGTGTGCATCGCGATTTAGCAGAAGAAGATATTGATAAAATAGTTTCTACGTATCATAACTGGCGAAAAGGCGAAAACTACCACAACGAAAAAGGCTTTTGTCACAGCGCATCGCTGACCGAAATACAAAAACACAACCACGTGCTTACTCCGGGGCGTTATGTGGGCATTGAGGATGTAGAAGATGATGGCGTTTCGTTCGAAACCAAAATGGCGGCTCTCACCGTTACCCTGAAACAACAAATGGACAAAGAAGCGGAACTCAACAACGAAATAGCATTACAACTTTCTAAAATTGGGTTTGAGTTATGAATGAGGTGAATAATATTCCGGAGGGATGGGTGGAGACGACTTTGGGTAATTCAATAAAAATTGTTGGAGGTGGAACTCCAAATACAACAATTGAGGAATATTGGAATGGTGCTATTCCGTGGCTATCTGTTGCTGATTTCAACAATGATAATCGTTGGGTTTACGAAACAGAAAAATCAATTACAGATTTAGGCCTTCAAAAAAGTTCAACAAAACTTCTAGACAAAGGAGATTTAATAATTTCTGCGAGAGGAACTGTCGGCGTTTTAGCTCAGTTAAAGAAATCAATGTCTTTTAATCAATCATGTTATGGAATAAAAGACATTGAGGGCATTTCAGATATTGATTTTTTATTTTATCTAATTAAATCAAGCGTTAAACAAATAAATAGAAATACATATGGAGCTGTTTTTGATACAATAACAACAAAAACATTTGATATTATCAAAATCAAGTTACCATCGCTTACCGAGCAAAAATCCATAGCCGCCATTTTAACAGCATTTGACGATAAAATAGAACTTCTACAAGCCCAAAATAAAACCTTAGAAGAAACAGCTCAAACAATTTTCAAAGAGTGGTTTGGGAAATATCAAATTGGAGATGAATTGCCGGAGGGGTGGAGAGAAGAGAAAATATCAAATCTATTCGAAGTTCGAGATGGAACACATGATTCACCAAAACAATCAGAAACTGGAAAGCCACTGATTACATCTAGGCATATTATTAATAACACATTAGACTTTGATAATACATATTTAATCTCCAATGAAGATTTTAAAGAAATCAACAAAAGGAGTCTTGTTGAAAAAAATGATATTCTTTATTCCATGATTGGAACATTAGGTTTAACTTATTTGGAACAGTCTGAAACAATTGATTACGCAATTAAGAATATAGCTTTATTCAAAACTTCACAAAAGACAGAATGGGTATATTATACTTACTTATGGCTCAATAGCTCATTAGGAAATGATTTTATCAAAAATTATAAAGGAGGAAGTACTCAAGAATATATTTCACTAGGGAATTTAAGAAGTATTGTTTTTGTAAAACCTGATTCTATTTCTTTAAATAATTTCAATTCTATTATAAAGCCTATTTATGATAAAATAAAATTCAATCAGTCTCAAATCCAATCCCTTACCCAAACCCGTGATGTATTATTACCCAAACTAATGAGTGGTGAAACTCGTGTTAAAATGGAATCTAAATGGTAGAAGAAGCAAAAGAACTAGGAAAAGATTTAATCAAAAACACAAAAGAAGTTGTAGTTGAACGCTTCTTTAGTCCTATGTATTTCTATTTTATTATTGCATGGGTTATATGCAATTGGAAATTCATGTATAGCATTATCTTTCAAAGTAGTGATGCACTAGACACACTTAAAATTGATTATTTATTGAAGTTCTACCCCACAGATTCTATTTGGGATATTCTATACAATATCTGGTCGCTTTTTCTTGCGCCAGCAGTATCAACCTATATTGTAATTTGGTGGTTTTCCATTTTATCAGAAAAGTCATACGAAAGATTTGAAAAATACAAATCGAATAAACGAACAATTTTCAGGAAATTGGAGTATACAGAAAAAGTTGTAATTGCAACTGAACAAAGAAAAATTCGTGAACAAGAATCAGACAAGGATGAATTAAGATACATTGATAATGAAGATTTTAATACTTGGTTAGACGAGAGTCAAGAAAATATTCAAGTGTTAGGAGTTGACTACTTACCTAGCGAAATATTATTTAATACGGACCCCACAAGTTATAAAGAGCAGTTGAATGAATTCTTAATTCAAAAGAATAATGAAGAATGATTATGCTAAACGAAACTACCATAGAGCAATCCTTAATTGACCAACTCGTTGGTCAGGGATACCGCTATTATTACGGTCCAACCATAGCACCGTATAGCGCAAACCCGCAACGCGAAAGCTTTGCATCGGTGATATTGGAAGCACAATTCAAGGCAGCACTCAAAAAACTGAATCCCACCCTGCCGGAATCGGCACGCACAGAAGCGTATCAAAAAATTATCAACCCCGGCACAGAAGATATAATGGAAAACAACGAACGTTTCCATACTTATCTGACGAATGGTGTGACGGTGGAATATACCCAAAACGGAAGCACCAAGGGCATCAATGTATCGCTAATGGATGTGGAGAACCCCGAAAATAACAGCTTTTGGGTGGTGAATCAACTGGTAGTGAAGGAAAACAACAACGAAAAACGATTTGATGTGGTGCTGTTCGTCAATGGCTTGCCACTCGTATTTTTAGAACTAAAAAATGCTGCCGACGAAAAAGCCACGGTACACAAAGCATTTACCCAAATACAAAATTACAAAAAGGCCGTCCCTACTATCTTCTATTACAACGCGTTGTGCGTGATTTCCGACGGCATCGATGCCAAAGTGTCGAGCGTTTCGGCACCTTATTCGCGATTCCTTACCTGGAAATCGCCATTCAAAGAAAAGGTATCAACTATACTGAACGAGCCGGGGCATTCATTAGCGGCCGAGTTGTCGCCGCCTTATGCCGAAATGACAGATTTGCAAACACTGGCAAAACACATGCTCAACAAAAAGACATTGGTGGAGCTAATACGGTATTGCACTGTTTTTGAGCAGGAAGAACGCAAAGACGAGAAAACGGGCCTGATATCGCAGGTTAAAATCAAAAAGGTGGGTGCTTATCACCAATATTATGCCGTGCAAGAAGCCGTGGCACAAACGCTGCGTGCTACCCACACCACCGATGGCGACCGCAAAGTGGGCGTGGTGTGGCACACGCAGGGTTCGGGCAAATCGCTGTCTATGGTTTTTTATTGCGGACAAATTATTACGCACCCGCACATGGAAAATCCAACCATCGTGATGCTCACCGACCGCAACGATTTGGACGATCAGCTGTTTGGCACGTTTGGCAACTGCGTGGGGCTGTTGCGCCAAACGCCGGTGCAAGCCAATAGCCGGGAACACATCAAAGAATTGCTGAAAGTGTCGGGTGGCGGTGTAATTTTCACCACCATCCAGAAGTTCGCGCCCGAAGAGGGTAATGTGTACGACACCTTATCCGATCGCACCAACATCGTAGTGGTGGCCGATGAAGCGCACCGCAGTCAGTATGGATTCAAAGGGCGCGTAGTGGAACTGGAAGATGGTTCGGAAATACGATACGGCAATGCCAAATATCTGCGCGATGCTTTGCCCAATGCATCGTACATTGGCTTTACGGGCACGCCCATCGAAAAAGAAGACAAATCGACTCCGGCCGTTTTTGGCAACTACATTGATGTTTATGACATCAAACAGGCGGTGGACGACGGCGCAACGGTTCCCATCAGCTACGAATCGCGCCTGATAAAAATAAAACTGGACAATGCCACAGCCAAAAGCATCGACGAAGAGATAAACGCCATCTCCAACGCCACCGAAGAGCAACTGGAAAAAGCAAAAAAACTGACCGCGACTATCGATGCCATTGTGGGTCAGACAGATAGAATAGAAGATGTGGCAAAGGACATTGTGCATCACTTCGAAGCACGACAGGTAGGAATGGATGGCAAAGCCATGATTGTATGCATGACCCGAAATATTTGTGTGAGATTGTACAATGCAATAATCGCTTTGCGCCCCCATTGGCATCATACCGAATTGGACAAAGGGGTGATAAAAGTGGTCATGACCAGTTCGAGCGACGACCCGGCTCTGTTTCAGCCACACCGAAGCACAAAACAGCAACGAAAAGAGCTGGCTACCCGCATGAAAGATAATCACGACCAACTCAAACTGGTAATTGTGCGCGACATGTGGCTCACCGGTTTTGATGCGCCCTGCCTCAACACGTTGTATGTAGATAAAAAAATGCAGAGCGCCAATCTGATGCAAGCCATTGCGCGCGTCAACCGGGTGTACAAAGACAAACCGGGCGGATTAATTGTAGATTATATCGGCATTGGTCAGGACCTCCGAAACGCCATGGCTACTTACCTGCAAAGCGGCGGCGAAGGTTCGCCGGTGGTGGATATAAAGGAAGCCATTGCCGGCATGAAAGAGAAGTTTGAAGTGGTGGAACAGATGTTCGAAGGCTATGATTATTTGGCTTATTTCAAATCGGAAACGGCTCAACGATTGCAAGTGCTGCTGGGGGCGCAGAACTTTATACTTGCTAACGAAAAACTGAAAGAACGCTACCTGAACGAAGTATCTGTTTTGTCAAAATTCTTTGCCATGTCCATTCCAAGCCCCGATGCCGAAATGCTGAAGGATGGCATTGCCTTTTTTCAGGCGGTAAAATCGAGAATCAATAAGTTTACCGTCACTGGCGTAAAATCGGATTTTGAAGTAGAAACAGCTATTCGACAGATTGTAGACGATGCACTGTCGAGCGATGGTGTGATTGATATTTTTGAAGCAGCCGGCATAAAAACGCCTTCTATAAGCATTTTGTCGGACGAATTCTTGCTCGAAGTCAAGAACATGCAGCAAAAGAATGTGGCTTTTGAACTATTGAAAAAACTGTTGAACGACGAAGTGCGCGTTCGCAAATCGAAAAATCTGGCACAGGGCAAACGATTTTCGGAAATGCTGGAATCGGTGGTAAAACGCTACCACAACAACCAGATAGACTCGGCGCAGGTGCTGCAGGAACTTTCGGAAATCGCCAAAGAGATGCGACTGGAAGACCACAAGTCGGAAGAACTTGGTTTGACCACCGAAGAATACGCATTCTACAGCGTATTGCGCGAAAACGATTCGACCAAAATGCTGGACGACAACAAAATGAAAGAGCTCATCCACACCATCGTGGACGTTATCCGCAAAAATGCCACCGTGGACTGGAGCAAACGCGATGACGTGCGGGCGAAACTACGATTGACCGTAAAAAAAATATTGATGCGTTACGGATACCCACCCGACCTGGCCCGAATGGAAGCCGATCGCGTATTGGCTCAGGGCGAATCGCTGGCGGAACTGTTTTCGAAATATGCGAATTAGACAGAAAAAGCCCTTAATTGAAATAGAACAACCGAAACGAATGCCTTAACGATATTGATAAATAGAAAAAATGAAAAAAGGCTTTACTTTTGTATCCATAAAACCACAACATTATGTATATCAAGAAATTCCAAATAGAGAATTTTAAAGCCTTTCAGCATATAACGATACATTTCAACAAAGATGTGAATATACTGACAGGCATAAACAACTCGGGCAAAACATCTGTGTTGGAGGCATTATCGTTGTGGAATGAGTGCTTTTACAAACTTATTACTCAGGCAAAAAGGGGTGTAAAAGGCAGATATGATATGGGGGATTTTGTTCTTGGCCCATCCGGCAATAAATATTTTAATTTTGAAGAAATAAACAGCGTTCGCAGTCCGAATTTTGAAGATCTATTCAGAAACAGGGATAAAAAAAATAAAATAACACTATCTGCCACCATCGAAAATGACTTTGGAGATAGCATAACTTTGCCCTTCCGGATTGGCGACTCGGTAGGCAAATACCTGATTGAGTTAATTGGGTTCTCGACTTTCGATTTCAACAAATTCAACAAATTTTTCAGAAGCTTCCCCGAACCGACGGAGGTGTTTTTTGCATCGCCCGTGGCGGCTATCAGGCAGGATGAAAATTTTCAGACCGACCCACAAATAAAGGATGCCATTCGCAAAAGAGTATCATCAGAAGTCATAAAAAATAGAATATACAAACTCTATTCAACGGACCGATTTCAGAAATTCCAACGCGATTTGTCCTACATACTATACAACGAGCAATCGGCTAAGTTGATTTTTTCGAATAGCAACGACATAAATAAAGATATTCGTGTAGTCATCAACTACAAGACATCCATCAAAGAAGTAGAAAAAGATATCGCATTGTTGGGAAGTGGCACATTGCAGGCAATCGAAATATTGCTCAATGTATATCAGCAGACCGACGAAAAACGAGATTTGGTGTTCGTGTTGCTCGATGAGCCCGATAGTCACATTCACAGAGATATTCAAAAAAGATTGTTGTCTGTCCTATTATCGTTCGCCAAAGATCATCAGATTTTCATTACCACCCACAACGAAGCACTCATACGTAGCGCATCCTTGCAAAATTTGTTTCATCTGGACGGTAGTGCCGTGGCCGAAATATCGAATATGTATCAACAGGATTTGAGCAAAATTGGAATTTCGCACTACAAAGGGATGTATCCGTCGAGCTTATCTCCGATAATTAAATCAATCGGATTCGATTCGGGATTGGATTTTATCAATGCTCTGGAAGCCGACAAAATCATTTTTGTAGAAGGAGATGACGATGCACGTGTTATTTACAAACTATTGCAGGAATACCCCAACAATCATAATCGAAAGTTTATGTTTTGGGTACTGGGTGGAGTGAGTGCTATATTTGATAAAATACACAGTTACAAAGATTTTTTCAGCGATATCCGAAATGGCAAATCTCTTTGGGAAAAATCATTTCTTGTTTTCGACAAAGATGCAATGACCGACGATCACCTGGATGTGATAACCGAAAATATGCAATCGAAACTGAATATCCCCAATTACGGTATTAAAGCCTACACACAAGAGGCGGTATTGTTTTCGGATTTGACTATTTTAAATAGACTACTCACCCTGTTTTTGGTGGAATACCGGCACATAGATAGTTCACAAATTGTCGATCTGGATGCATCGATAAATGCTGCATACGAAGGCATGAAATCCATACTAACAGACAGATATTCTCAATCTAACATCGACCAATCGCACAAATCGTACATTGGCATGTATTCGGATAAAACAATGAAAATGTTTAATTCTAAGAAATCTTTGATAGAGAATGATCCGGTAAAACTCGTTCGCGAGCTGGAAAAGTATTACAATGAAACCATTGATGGAGGATTTTATTACAAATTGATGACAAAACAAGATGTACAGAACACTATAAATCAATGCATTGCACATCTCAATATAACCATTAATATTGAATCTGAATTTTATGAATTCATCAGGCTGGCCGGTAAATCAACCTGGTTTGCAGAATGGGATTACTTGAAGAGAATATAACAAAAAAAACGCTAAGAAGCCAATTGGCCGCTTAGCGTTTCATGCAAACTGATTACGAAGCCTAGGCTACGTTTTCGGTTGTAGAGGAATCGACCGGTGGATCGATTTTTTTCGTGCTCTTGCTTTTCGGAGTGCTTTCGACAATGAGTACCTCGATATCGGCAGAAAGTTTAATCCATGCCGGAAGTTTAGTCGTAATAGCCATCGCCTTGCAGTAAATAGCAAACTGACTGACCGATTCCTGAATAACAGGTCGCAATCGGGTGGCAGTATCAGCATCCAGCTGAGCAGACACATCGATTTGTTTGATCGATTCGTTCTGAATAAAGAGGAGACTTTTGGCCTCCAAATCTGTCAGAAGCAACTGCAAATTGGTTGCAAACTGATACTCCGGTAGCCGAATAGCTTTCACCAACTGCTGAATGTGCGAAACGCGCTTTGCATCAATCTTTCGATAATCACCTTTGTAGCCATTTAGCCCCAGACTTTTGATTTGCGAAAGGACATGCTCCCCAACCACTTTAAGTTTTGCATCGACAGACACACTCAATGCATCTGCTTCCAATCGAAACCGCTTGTAGGCTAATTTGTACTCGTCTTTTACATTGTTGAAGACTGCTACACTTTCACATTTTCTACTTTTACTGACAACGGCCGAAAATTGATCCATTGTAGAAAGTAAATGCAAAAACTCGGTGGTCGTTTGCAGATTTTCAATCTTTGATTGCTTTACGTTCTCAATTATCTTTTGAACGATGGAGCTAATTTCCCAATTAGACCCTAAAACCCGTTTTGCTTCCATTTTGTAGTTTTTTAATGGAATTAAATAATTTAAACTATCACACTATCTACAATACTGTTTTTACAAATTCAAAAACAATTGTTGTACATATTTCAATGTATACCCGAAGGCAGAGATCAGAGGTCGCGCTTCATTTTGCCTATGATTGGCTAAACCACTATGAATAAAGATATTTACTCTATCAGTAATAAACCTTATGCATTATAAATTCTTTATATAGCTCACATATCTATATACATGATATTATATATAATTCATTACTACAACACATTTAACTTAAAAATGAATTGCAAAATTAAAGCTAGAAAACAATTTAACAAAATATTAGTCAGAAAATATTTAAAATTGTTGAAAAGTTTTCCGAATCGAAATACAAATATCTGATTATCAACGCATATACAAAATACACATTACACAAAAAAAACACTATTGCAGGATCATATTACTTCTAAATTCGAACGAAACAGTTTGCTCGCAGCAAAAACGGCCATGCAGGATACGTTAAAACAAATATTGTGCGCATGATGTGGGAGGGGAAGATGAGACTTGAAAATTTTCGAACAGGAAAGTAAACAAATTTGTTTATTTGTTGTGTCTTTGGCGTAAGAACATCAATTATGGACTCAAGAATTTCAATCATAAAGGGCATTCATCCTGGCATTATTCTGGAACGTGAACTCAGGAAAAGAAAATTAGCAAAAAAAGAATTTGCTATTTCAATAAATGAGCACCCACAAACCATTACGAGTATTACCAAAAGCAAGCGAAGGATGAATCCGGCTTTATCATTAAAGATAGAGTCTGCATTAAATTTGGAAGAAGGTTTTTTGATGGTTTTACAAGCATACTACGACATCGAACAGGAAAAGAAAAAACGAATAAAATCTTTTCATCCCGATTTATCAAAAATCCGGTCAGTTGTTTTCTGGGATACTGATATTTATAAAATTGACTGGAATAAAAACAAGTATGCCGTAATAACCAGAATCGCAGAGCGCGGGAATGAGGCCGAAATGGCTGAAATCATCCGTTTTTATGGCCAGGCCGATGTGGATTCGGTATTAAACAACAAAAAAAACGCCCTACTGAACAAACAGTAAGGCGTTTCTAATTTTATTTTGTGGTCCCACTTGGGCTTGAACCAAGGACCCCCTGATTATGAGTCAGATGCTCT
>CAZHNZ010000060.1:0-24228 GCA_964534355.1 uncultured Parabacteroides sp. | reverse complement strand
AACGGATGGGTTTTTGAGGTATTTTTTCACCCGTAATCGACCCGAATAAAAAAACTCGCACCTTTGGTTGCGTGGGACGGAAACAATTACGAAGGATTAAAACTACTGATAAAAGCAAAGGGCAAGTGTACGACCGATCATATATCGATGGCCGGCCCATGGCTCAAATTCCGTGGTCACCTCGAAAACATATCAGACAATTTGTTGATGGGAGCAGTCAATGCCTTTAATGACCAAACAAATGCCGTATTAAATGCGCTCAGTGGCCAATACGACAAAGTTTCATCGGTAGGCAAAGCATACAAACAAGCCGGTATAGGTTCGGTGGTGGTAGCCGAAGAGAATTACGGCGAAGGATCGTCGCGCGAACATGCGGCTATGGAACCCCGTTTTCTGAATGTGAGAGCCATTATCGCCAAATCATTTGCCCGAATACACGAAACGAACCTCAAAAAACAGGGAGTACTTGCGCTTACTTTTGCCGACAAAGCCGACTACGATAAAATACGCGAAGACGATCAGTTTGGCATTAGCGATCTGACACGGTTTGCACCCGGCAAGAATCTGATTGTCAAACTCATTCATGCAGATGGATCGCAGGAAGAGATAGCCGCATTGCACACCTACAACGAATTGCAGATAGAGTGGTTCAAAGCCGGTTGCGCACTAAATCTGAAATAAAGTAAACCAGAAAACCAATAACCTACAACGTACAACTTAAAACTTATAACTTAAAACTTATAACTTAAAACTTACAACTTATAACTTACAACTTATAACTTACAACTTAAAACATAAATGGACAAACTAACGATACAAGACGGAAAACTACAAGTACCCAACCATCCGGTAGTACCCTTTATTGAAGGCGATGGAATAGGTAAAGAGATAACACCTGCTGCACAAAAAGTGATAGATGCAGCCATACTTAAAGCATACAAAGGCGAGAAAAGCATTGTGTGGAAAGAGGTTTTAGCCGGTGAAAAATCGTTCAATCTGAACGGTTCGTGGATGCCTGACGAAACGATGGATGCTTTTCGCGAATACCTGATTGGCATAAAGGGACCACTGACAACACCCATTGGCGAAGGAATTCGTTCCCTCAATGTAGCCCTGCGTCAGGAGTTAGATCTGTATGTTTGTCTTCGTCCAACCCGTTGGTTTAAAGGCGTCCCCTCGCCTATTCATACACCTGAAAAGGTAAACATGACTATTTTCCGTGAAAATACAGAAGATATCTACGCCGGAATAGAATGGATGCAGGGAACACCGGAGGCCAAAAAACTATACGATTTTCTGGTCAACGAGATGGGCGTAAAGAAAGTCCGTTTTCCGGAAACCTCTTCATTTGGCATAAAACCGGTTTCGATAGAAGGTACAGAAAGGTTGGTGCGTTCGGCCATACTCTATGCATTGGAACAAAAATTGCCCTCTGTAACCCTGGTGCACAAAGGTAATATTATGAAATTTACCGAAGGCGGCTTCAAGAACTGGGGCTATGCACTGGCAGAACACGAATTTGGGGATAAGGTATATACATCCAGACAATACGACAGTCTGAAAAAAGCAGAAGGCGCCCAAGCAGCTGATAGAGCGTGGAATGAAGCCATTGCGCAGAAAAAACTGATTATCAAAGATGTGATTGCAGATGCCTTTTTGCAAAATACGCTGCTCAACCCCGAAGACTATTCGGTGATTGCTACGCTGAATCTGAATGGCGATTATATTTCTGACCAATTGGCAGCCATGGTGGGTGGAATTGGCATTGCTCCCGGGGCCAACATCAATTACATGACCGGACATGCCATATTCGAAGCCACGCACGGCACTGCACCCAACATAGCCGGCAAAGGGATGGCCAATCCCTGTTCATTACTGCTTTCGGGGGTGATGATGCTCGAATACTTTGGCTGGCAGGAAGCAGCCGACCTGATTACACAAGCGATGGAAAAAGCCTTCGAAGAGGGAAAAGCAACCACAGATCTCGCGCGCTTTATGCCCAACGGACAGACGTTGACAACGGGTGAATTTGCAGATGAGCTGATTAATCAACTCTCTGAGTAAGCATATGTAAAACCTTCAACTTAAAACTAATAATATGGAATACATTAAAAACAAGTTCTACGAGAAGTCCATAAAAAATGTCGGCGAATATCAAAGACTGAAAAAAGAACATGGCAACAAAGTGATAGCAAACGTCACAATCGAGCAGGTTTTGACAGGTATGAAAGGTATTCCGGGATTAATCACGGATACATCGAAGCTTGACCCTGTAGAAGGAATACGTTTTCGTGGTTATTCCATTCCTGAGTTAAGGGATAAGTTGCCCCGCCTGACCCCCGAAGGCGAGCCATTGCCCGAAGGTCTGTTTTATTTGTTGTTGATGGACGAATTGCCCGAGAGAGAAGATGTGATAAACATCAGCAAAGACTGGGCTACACGTGCATCTGTGCCACAACATGTCTTCGACGTGATAGATGCTATTCCGAAAATAGCCCGACCCATGACGCAATATTGTGCCGCTGTGACGAGTCTGGCCACCGATTCAATTTTTCAGAAAGCCTATCGTGCCGGTGTCAATAAAAAATTCTATTGGGATACCACCTACGAAGATGTAATGAATCTGATCGCCCGTTTGCCCCGTATTGCGGCCTACATCTACCGCAGAAATTACCACAATGGCAACCATATTGAACCGGATCCACGACTGGACTGGGCCGGGAATTTTGCGCACATGATGGGGCACGACAGTGAAGAGGTAAAACGTCTTCTGCGACTCTATATGGTTCTTCACTCCGACCACGAGGGCGGTAACGTATCGGCACACGCCACACATTTGGTGGGCACTGCACTCAGCAATCCGTGCTATGCCTATGCCGCCGGTATGCTCGGTTTGGCCGGACCACTTCACGGGTATGCCAATCAGGATGTGATTCACTGGATATTCGATATGATTCAAGAACTGGGAACCGATGAGTTTACCGATGAACAAATCAAAGACTATACGTTGCTCACCCTGGAGCAGGGACGTGTCATTCCGGGCTACGGCCATGCTGTACTGCGACAGACCGATCCCCGTTTTACGGCACAACAGGAGTTTGCCAACAAATATATACGCGATGACAAATTGATAAATATTGTCAATCAGCTACACCGCGTAGTGCCGGGCGTACTCGAAGCCACCGGCAAGGTGAAAAATCCATGGCCGAATGTTGATGCCTATTCAGGAGCGTTGCTTTACCATTACGGAATCAAGGAATACTCTTTCTATACGGTCATGTTTGCTGTTTCCAGAGCATTGGGTGTACTTTCTTCGCTCATTCTCGACCGCCTCTACGGATTACCTCTCGAAAGGCCATCGTCACAACCACTGAAATGGTTTAGCGAAAAAGCCAGACAGATGGATGAAGCAGCAGGAAAATAGGGGTTTTAGTAGATTAGTAGACTAGTAGACAAGTAAACAAGTAGACAAGTAGACTAGTAGACAAGTAGACTACGTCTCTACCCGTTTACTAGTTTACCCGTTTACTAGTTTACCCGTTAACTCGTTTACTCGTTTACTTGTAACTTGTAACTTGTAACTTGTAACTTGTAACTAGTAACTAATTTTTTATCAAATATTTAACCCTCTTTATGTATGAAAAAGGATTATATGATTTACAAACTGTCGGAGTCTATCAAAAAAACCTCACACATTGAACCCGAACTATTTCAAAAGTTCAATGTAAAACGCGGCCTGCGCAACGAAGACCACTCAGGTGTATTGGTAGGATTAACTCAGGTAGGTGATGTCGTGGGATACGAGCGACTTCCAGAGGGCGGTTTGCAGGCAGTTCCCGGAAAGTTGATTTATCGTGGCATTGATGTGGAAGAATTGTCAAAAGGTGTTCAGGCTGAAAACCGGTATGGTTTTGAAGAGACTGCCTTTTTATTGTTGTCGGGTTACCTTCCCGACAAAGAGGAGTTGAATACATTTAACGACATCTTCAATAGTCTTTTCGCCCTCAATCAGGATGAAAAAATGAATATTCTGTTCCTCAGAGGAACAGATATCATGAATATCCTGGCCCGTCAGGTTTTGGTTATGCACACGTTTGATCCGCTGGCCGATGACAATTCGCGCGAGAATCTGGTACGTCAGTCCATCAATCTGATTGCTAAATTCCCCACCATTGTGGCCTATGCTTACCACGTGATGCGACACAACCAACAGTTTCGCTCGCTGCACATTCGTCACCCGCAGGAGGGACTTTCTCTGGCCGAAAACTTCCTGTATATGCTGAAAGGACCCAATGCATATACCGAGTTAGATGCACGGGTTTTGGATTTGGCACTGATACTTCATGCCGAGCACGGTGGTGGTAACAATTCGACCTTCACTGTTCGTGTCACAAGTTCTTCGGAAACCGATACCTACTCTTCGATTTCAGCAGCCATTGGCTCGCTCAAGGGCCCACTTCACGGTGGGGCAAACCTGAAGGTGCAGGATATGTTTGACCACCTGAAAGGCGCGATAAAGAACTGGGAAGATGAAAAGGAGATTACCGATTATCTGATGAAGATTCTGAACAAAAAGGCTTACAACAAAAAGGGATTGATTTACGGTATCGGTCATGCTGTTTATACCATTTCCGATCCGCGTGCCGATTTGCTCAAAGAGATGGCCCGCGATTTAGCCAAAGAGAAAAAGCTGGATGCTGAATTTGCGTTCCTCGAAAGACTCGAACGACTTGCGGTAGAGGCATTTATGGATTTCAAGGGAAATAAGGTAAACAAACGAGTATGTGCCAATGTCGATTTCTATTCCGGATTTGTGTATGAGATGATCGGGTTGCCCAAAGAGGTGTTTACACCGTTATTCGCCATGTCACGTATTGCCGGTTGGTGTGCACACCGCATCGAAGAGCTTAATTTTGCAGGCAAACGAATTATTCGTCCGGCCTATAAGAATGTAGCTGATCGTCAACCATTTGTGCCGCTCAACAAACGATAGCCGGAATTTTTATTCTACAATACTAAACGCAAAACAACTCCACACAGGCTTTTTGCCTATCTTTGTGGTGGTTGTTTTGCGTTTAAATTTATATACATGTTACTAGATATCCTTTATTCCGACGATTATTTTATCGCCATCAATAAACCACCCGGACTGTTGGTACACCGTACCGCGATTGCTGAAGAGAGTGAGCTGTTTGCCCTTCAACTACTTCGGGATCAAACCGGGAAACACCTCTACCCTATCCATCGGCTGGACAGGCCCACATCCGGCGTTCTGTTATTTGCCTTTTCAGCAGAGATAGCCCGTAACCTTCAGGCTCAACTAACGAATGGTACTCCCCACAAAAAATATACCGCCCTGGTACGCGGTTGGTTCAACGACGAAATAACCTGTACCCGAGAAGTCAGAAACGACAGAGGCAATCTGCAACCTGCCCAAACTCAGTTTGTTCCGGTTTCGCAGTTCGAGTTGAATATAGCCACAGATCGCTATGCTACTGCCCGGTTTTCCATTATAGAGGCCTACCCTATCACCGGCAGATGGCACCAAATCAGACAACATCTGGCTCAATTGCGCCATTACATCATCAACGATCGCGTGCATGGAGACGGTAAGCAAAACAGACTATTTACAGAGCAAATCGGATTACGGGATATGTTTCTTCATGCCACATCGCTTACCCTGCTTCATCCAGTGACGAATGTTGAAATCTGTATCAGTGCTCCTTTTCCGGAACATTGGCACAAATACAAACAAGAAGAGAAATAATATTTAATTATTATTGATTTCTCCTTTATCCAAATAGTGCCCGGAATGCCTCTTCGACTTTACGCACCGGCACTGTTTCAATCGCATATTTACTGAGGTCGAGTCCTTTTGTGTTGTCAGACGGAACTATAATGCGTTTAAACCCCAGTTTTTCAGCTTCCAAAATACGCTGTTCGATCCGATTTACTGGGCGTATCTCACCCGATAACCCCACCTCACCGGTTACGCAAACCTGCCTTTCGACAGGAACATCAAGATTGGAAGATAAAATAGCTGTGATGACGGATAAATCTATGGCAGGATCGTTTACCTTCAGTCCGCCTGCAATGTTTAGAAAAACATCTTTCTGTACCAGTTTAAAACCGGCTCGTTTTTCGAGTACAGCCAGCAACATATTCATACGGCGAAGATCAAATCCGGTTGCAGAGCGTTGCGGTGTGCCATACACCGCTGTACTCACAAGCGCCTGTGTTTCAATCAAGAAAGGCCTGACTCCCTCTATAGCAGCAGCAATGGATACACCACTCAGCCCTTCGTGATTTTGCGTCAACAGCAACTCAGATGGATTATTAACCTCCCGTAGTCCATTCTGTCGCATTTCATAAATACCTAATTCAGAAGTACTTCCAAACCTGTTTTTGATTGAACGTAAAATTCTATACATATAATGTTGGTCACCCTCAAACTGCAAAACAGCATCAACAATGTGCTCCAAAACTTTAGGACCGGCGATCGTTCCCTCTTTATTTATATGCCCGATTAGCAGTGTTGGCGTTCCACTCTCTTTGGCAAATTTCAGCAAAGAGGCAGCACACTCCCTCACCTGCGATACACTACCGGGTGAAGACTCTACCAATTCGGTAGATATGGTTTGTATTGAATCAATGATTAATAATTTGGGTTGAATATTTTGCACGTGCACAAAAATCTCTTCGAGCGATGTTTCGCAAACAATAAAAATATTGGCCCGATTATCGTTCCCCAATCTTTCTGCCCGCATTTTGAGCTGTCGGGCACTCTCCTCTCCCGATACGTAAAGAATGCTGTGATCGGTAATATTGAGAACTGTCTGAAGCAGTAAAGTTGATTTTCCGATACCGGGTTCACCACCCAGTAAAACCAGAGACCCATTTACCATACCACCACCCAGTACACGGTTCAGCTCCTCGTCCCGCATATCCAACCGCTCTTCTCCTTCTGTCTCAATCTCTTTGAGCTGTTGGGGTTTTGATTTCAGAGTTTCGGCACCGGTATAGCTCCGATGAACCACCGGTGCCTTGCTCACTACCTCTTCCACATAGCTGTTCCAACTACCACACGAGGGACATTTACCCACCCATTTGGGCGAATCTGCACCACATTGGTTACACACATACATTGTTTTGGTTTTAGCCATGCGAATCTGTTTTTTATGCAAATGATTTAATTACTTCCATAATTTGAGCAGCCAGAGCCTCAGCTGCATCCATAGAACGGGCTTCTGCATAAATACGCACTATTGGCTCCGTATTTGATTTTCGCAAATGCACCCATTCTTCAGGAAAGTCTATTTTCACACCATCAATGGTATTCACATCGAAAGCAGCAAATTTCAATTTTACCTGCTCAAGAATCGCATCAACATCTATACCGGCAGTCAATTCTACCTTTTGTTTGGCAATATAATACTCAGGATATGTAGCCCTTAACTGACTAACGGTTTTACCTGATTTTGCCAGTTGAGTCAAAAACAGGGCAATACCAACCAACGCATCGCGTCCGTAGTGGCTTTCGGGGTAGATAATACCACCATTGCCTTCACCACCAATAACAGCAGAAGTCGCCTTCATTTTTTCCACCACATTCACCTCGCCTACTGCAGCAGCCTGGTAGCTTTGCCCGTGATGACGGGTTACATCGCGCAATGCTCGGGTCGAACTTAGATTAGAAACAGTGTTACCCGGTGTTTGACTTAACACAAAATCGGCCACCGAAACCAATGTATATTCTTCGCCAAACATATCTCCGTTTTCGCAGATAATGGCCAATCTGTCCACATCCGGATCTACCACAAAACCGACATCAGCCC
This sequence comes from uncultured Parabacteroides sp., assembly GCA_964534355.1. Lineage (GTDB taxonomy): Bacteria > Bacteroidota > Bacteroidia > Bacteroidales > UBA7332 > CAXXIC01. The sequence goes on along the minus strand of CAZHNZ010000060.1, from coordinate 16,393 downwards.
TGCCCGCTTTCATCACGTCGGCAATGGCCGTCAGATGCTCAGGCAGTGGCTCCGGATTGTGAGGAAACTGTCCGTTGGGCTCGCAGTAGAGTTTCTCTACCTGCTCCACGCCTAAAGCAGAAAGAAGCTCAGGCAAAGCAACACCTCCCACAGAGTTAACACAATCTATCGCCACACGGAATTTGCTACGGCGAATGGCCTCCACATCCACCAGTTTGAGTTTTAAAACAGCATCTATGTGTTTCTGTGTGTACGAATCATCTACTGTCACTTTTCCCAACTCATCGACTTCGGCAAAAACAAAAGACTCATCTTCGGCTATTTGAAGAATCTGTTGACCCTCACTTCCATTCAGAAATTCGCCTTTGTGATTGAGCAACTTCAGAGCGTTCCATTGTTTCGGGTTGTGACTGGCAGTGAGGATAATACCTCCGCTTGCACCGGACATAGAAACAGCCAACTCTGTGGTAGGCGTGGTAGCTAATCCGATATTCAGCACATCAAATCCCATCCCGGTGAGAGTTCCTATCACCACATGATTGACCATTTCTCCGGATATGCGGGCATCGCGACCCACAACAATAGAATTATTTCCCTCTCCTTTACTACGAATAAATGTAGCATAAGCAGCCGTAAACTTCACGATGTCGAGCGGATTCAATCCGATGCCGGGCTTTCCACCAATAGTGCCCCGAATGCCTGATATAGATTTAATTAGTGTCATTGAAAATAAATTTTACGGGTTATTTATTGACAAAAAAACGGAACAAGTATAAGTTACAAGCACCGTTTTTTGTATTTTTTCTGTTTATCCAGATATGTTTATTGATTAACTATTCCTGCTTTGAAAATGTATATTTTAGCTCGCTGATATACAGTGGCTTCACAGAAGATTGATAGTCAGTAAAACTAATTTTTGAAGGAATAATCATTTTCACGATAGCGCCATTTCCAAGAAAATCCATGGGATACTGAATAGCTTCGCACAACATTGTTCTTCCACTTGTATAATGATAGGATTGAGTGGTAGCCTGTGCTTTGTATTTAAACAGATTTGGAGAAGAGTCTCTGAAGTTAAAATAATTTGAAACATACGATGTGTCGTTGCCGGTCAGCACTTTTGCCATTTTAAACCGAAATGTAACAGTAGTAATATAAGGAACCGCAGTATCAGTTTTACTACCTTTATTAATAATAGCCAGATACATGCCATTTGACATTTTCACCAATTTTTTAGTGGCTGGATTATACAGACTGTCGCCTTCAAAATTATTGATGACAACATAACCGCTGTCTGCAATAAACTTCGATATGGCATCTTTTTCTTCTGCTAATAACTCCGCGTATGTTTTTGAATCGCTGCACGAAGAGAAAATAGCGGTAAGTAATAGTACAAATTGAATAAAAATTGAAATCTTTTTCATGTGTTGTTATTTTATTATCTTTCAAAAAAAAAAGGTGTTACCCCGTTTAATAACAGAAATATCGGTCAAAGTTATATAAAGTAAGGCCACCGAAAACTTTAAAAAACATTAAAGAGAACAATCCTCCTTCATTTACTTACCCAAACTGATAGAAAATGAACAAATTATACTTAATCAATGGCTCAGCGCCAAATAGTGAGGCATCACCTTTTCCAACAGTGCTACGGCCTCTTCCATTGTTCCGTAAAACTCTCCACCGGCAGCGTTTTTGTGCCCACCACCGCTGAAATAGTCACCCGCTATCCGATTAACAGCCAAATCTCCTTTACTCCTAAACGACAATTTTATTTTTTCTGACTCCTGTCTAAAAAAGACAGAACACTTAATACCAACAATTGACAGAGGCATATTTACCAATCCTTCGGTATCACCCTTAGTCGATTCAAAACGCTTAAGCTCTTCAAGAGTCAGCACAATAGTCGCTGCCTGAAACTGTGGATAAACATTTAGTTTTTCAGACATCGCGAAGCCCATCAGTTTCATCCGATTGACCGTATTTGTATGAAAAACTTTTTGGTAGATAGTATCTTTCTTTACACCCAGCTTAATTAGTTCGGCAACAATAATATAAATTTCCGGACTTTCAGAGTTATAAGTAAAAGCACCTGTATCTGTCATCATCGCAACAAAAATAGCCTCTGCGCCAGCCAGATTAATTTTACCAAACTGCCCCATTCGACAAATAAACCGAAAAATAAGCTCTCCGGTAGAACAAATCTGAGGATACGAAATAGTGACATCGCAAAAATCGCCCGGATGCGGGTGGTGATCAATCATTATTTTCTTCGCCTTCGAATGCGTAACAGCACCTTCCAAATCGCCCAACCGTTTTAAATCATTAAAATCGAGGCAAAAAATTAATTCTGTCTGACTGATTATCTGATCTGCGTCAGCTTTGTATTTAGAATAATCGATAATGTCTTTTGATCCGGTCATCCATCCTAAAAATTGCGGATATTCATTAGGAACAACCAGCGCTACATCTTTGTCCGATGCCTGCAAAAAATGAAAAAGACCTAAAGAAGAGCCAACTGCATCTCCATCGGGAGATACATGTGTCACAATAACAATTTTATCGTGTTTCTCGACCAGTTTCTTTGCTTGCTGGATTTTACTTTCATCAATAATTTTTGAAATCATTCTGGCATTTTTGTTTGCAAAAGTACAACAATTTTCTATAAAACTATTCTACAGCTATTATTCTCAACCATTTTTCCTAAGAAGATAAAAAAATAGCTGATTTTTCAGTTTAAAATTGTATTTTTGATGTGCTATAAACATATCTCTTTTTTTAAGCGTTTATTAGTAATACAATCTACAATACATTTAATTCGGTTAGAAATGAATCAATTAATCAAATATTTGATAATCTTTCTTCTGCTTACCCCTTTGTGGTCATTTCTTTTCTGGTATTTTCAGGAAAAGAAACCTATTCGTGTTTTAATTTTTGACAAAACAGTTTTAACAAAAAAAACGCAGGAACACATTTCATTTAGCTGGATCCTGAATAACGAACAATATACTAATCCTTTAAACGGAAACAGCTATAACCGTAAAGCAGATTATAAGGGTTTTTTTCCTGATGAAAAAGGTGGTTATCATATTGATGACTACAATCAATTAACAAAGGAAAATGCCGCTGCTATTGCCGACCAATTTGACATGGCATACTACTCAGACATGTATGGCATTTATCGGGGTGAATGGGACGATGAATATTTCCCCCAAAAAAATATCACGGATGATTATCGGGATTATTCAATGGAAAGAACACGAAAAATTTATGGTGGGATGACGTCTATTGAGCTTGAAATTCTAAAAAAAATGAAAGCGCAAAACAAGCTCATTATCACTGAGTTTAACACAATTGCTTCGCCAACGTCATGGCGTGTCAGACGAGATTTCGAAAAAGAATTTGATATATTTTGGAGTGGTTGGGTAGGTAGATACTACGAAACACTCGATACAACCATAAACAAAGAATTACCTCGTTGGTTAAAACACAACTATCTGGCACAACACAATAATCAATGGCCATTTCATAAATCTGGTATTGTTTTTGTTAGAGTTGATGACCGGATAGAAATACTTGAAAATGAAACAGATCTATTAAAAGAGGTTCCTATTATTATTACACCCGATATATACCAGGCGTATTACAATCTCCCGAAAGAGATGAAATACTCCTTTTGGTTTGATATAGTGAGTAGAGGAAAACTCAATGATGTGGTAGCCACCTATCAGCTTTATCCCAATATCAGAGGACGAAAATTACTCAAAACCTGGGGAATACCTGAGCAATTTCCGGCTGTAATTGAACACAATGGCCCTGATTATCGTTTCCACTACTTTGCTGCCGATTTTTGCGACAATCCCATTGGGTATTATACATCTTACTTCAAAGGTATTCAGCATATTAGTCAATATACCTATTCCCGGGATGCACAAGAGAGAGAAAGCTTTTTCTGGAATTACTACAGACCAATGTTGACACGAATAATGAATGATTATTACAAAGAAAAGATAGTTAATAAACAATGAAATTAATATTTATAATATCAGAAGACTACATCTTCTTTGCTATTTTAAATCAGTTTTTCAAGCTTGAATTTCCTGACTGCACAATCAAAGGATGTTCTTCATTTGCTGAAGTTCAAAACAACATCAAAAGCCATACCCCTGACTTAATTATTTCTCATGGTGTCATGTCTGGTGTTGCTAGTTTTGAAATAGTAAACTATCTTCGGATTGAAAAAAAACTTAAGGTTCCAATCTTTTTTGTCAGTGAAGTACGGGTACATTCGTTTCAATTAAAGGCTTTTGAAGTAGGCGTAAACGATTTCTTCGAAAAACCCTTTGATCCATACGAGATCAAAGAATATATCAGTCAAGCTCTTAATTTATAATCAAAAATCAATCACATAATTTAATTGTTAAAATGAAAGACAGAAACAGATCTATTCGGTATTATAGCATTCGAACAGTACTATGTCTGTTTTTTGCTATCCTGCTGTATTCCTTCTTCTTCTTTAAATCTCCTGGTATTTTTATGGGTAATTTACATATTGATAATCCAATATATAATTTTACTGATAAAATAAATATAAAGTATTATATAATTGGATATTTTGAGTTTATATTTTCAATCGGTATTCTATTGCTATTATTACTACTTATATATGCCAGAATATATAAAAAACCCTTTAAAGAAGATAGTTTTGAAAACAGACATCCAATCGAGGATAAAGTAATGGAAATTTTATTTACTAACAGAGATATTTCCGAAAACCAATGGGCTATATATGTAGATGAACTAACCCATCTGGCTCCTGACAGACCGAGACAAGTTGGCCTGATTAAGATATTACAAAAAATTCATTATCAAACCAAGGGAATTATCAGAGAAAAATCTGATGAAATAATAAAACGGCTAGAAATTGAAGATTATGTTGAAAAATACATTGCTTCTCCATATTTACAAGATAAAATTTTCGGATTACGCATTATCTCTGAGTTTCGATACATTCAATACGAATCAAGAATACTTAACTGGACTACTCATAGAAGCCCAATTCTAAGAAGCGAAACGATTGTTACCTTATTACGTTTGAATCCGGACAAAGGCTTGTGGTTTTTTAATAATTACAAATTACATCTCTCGCTATGGGACATGAACGTAATTCTTAGAACAACAGATTACTACGAAATTTTTTCTATTAATTATCAAGAACTTATACAAAGTGATAATCCCAAAATATCCGCTTTAGGAATTCTTTTAGCCAATAAACACCGGAAAATTGAGTTTAGAGATTTGATAAGAAATAAACTTGATTCTAACGATAATTGGCTCAACGAACAAGCATATTCTGCATTTATCACAATGATGACTTCTGAAAATGATTTTTTAATTTTGGCAGAAAAGTTTGAATATCAGAATGCTAAGGTAAAACGTCTTATTACAAAAAGTTTTGTTGAATGTCCGGATATCACATTTGCTAAGTATTTTCTATCCGAGGTTATCGAAAACGAATCTGTAATTTTAAAAGTTGAAGCTATGAAACAATTAGCCGTATTGGATATCAACAAAGTTAGCACATATATGCACACGGACAATCTATTGATAAAAAAAGCTCACGATGAGATTTCTGATTTAAACTTAAATTAATGCGAATATGAACAACGGCTTCGACATAATAGACCTTTTCAATAATTTCTTTTTAATCTACGGAAGCATTTTGTTTTTTCTGTATATTTTTATAGCATTACTCTCTACTCTGGAGTTGAGAAAACACTTGAGCAAAAACATCAATACAGAATACAAAACAATGCTTGCATTGGAAAGACTTCCATCGGTATCCATCATCGCGCCGGCTTACAATGAAGAACAAACTATTGTCGATAACATTCGGTGTTTGCTTTCAATCTACTATCCTATGCTTGAAATAATTATAGTCAATGATGGAAGCAAAGATAATAGTATGCAGAAAATCATTGATCATTTCCATTTAAATAAAGTCAATCTGGCGGTTGACAACGCTATTCAAACAAAGGCAATAAAGGGAGTTTATAAATCATCAAATCCCTCCTATTCCAACCTTATTGTTATTGATAAAGAAAACGGTGGTAAGGGAGATGCTTTAAATGCCGGTATAAACACCTGTCGAAGCAGACTTTTCCTGGGTGTAGATGTAGATTGTATCATTGAGCCCGACGCCATATTACGTATGGTCAAACCTTTTTTGGAAGAGGAAAACGAATCTACCGTTATCGCATCCGGGGGTGTAATTCGTGTTGCCAACTCATGCGAAATTGATGATGGAAAAATCACCAAAGTGAACTATCCGGATAATTTCTGGGCCAGATTTCAGGTTTTAGAGTATTTCAGAGCTTTTACTTTGGGTCGGATGGCCTGGAGTCGAATCAATGGGCTATTGATTATTTCGGGTGCATTCGGGCTTTTCGACAGAGCATTAGTCAGTAAAGTAGGTGGATATGATACTACAACTGTGGGTGAAGATTTGGAACTGGTCGTGAGAATGCGCAGGTATATGCATGAAATTGAAAAAAAGAAGTACAAAGTGGCATTCATCCCCGATCCATTGTGTTGGACTGAAGTACCCGAAACTTACCAAATTATGTCCCGACAAAGAAATAGGTGGACTCGAGGAGCAATTGACACGATTAAGAAACACAGAAATCTGTTTTTCAACCCCAAATATGGACTAATGGGAATGGTCAGCTTCCCGTATTGGGTTTTTTTCGAATGGTTAGCACCTATGTTTGAGGCCATTGGATTAATCTATTTTCTCACTCTTGGAATTTTTGGATTAATCAACATATACTTTTTTCTTTATATTCTCTTATTTGTATTTCTATTTTCTTTTCTTTTTTCATTGTATTCTATCTATATAGAGGCATATACATTTGCCAGATATACAGGGGGGAATTATCTACGAAAAGTTGTTTGGTATGCGATACTCGAAATGTTTATTTATCATCCTTGCAACGTTCTTTTTTCAATACAGGGTAACATTGATTTCTTTTTTGCCAAAAACAAACACAGTTGGGGAAATATGACAAGAACAGGTTTTAGCCAGAAAAAAAAGCAATAAATGCTTTATTTTAAGAAGAGTATAAACAAATTGGCTCAAAATTTGTATATATTAAAAATATATGAACTACCTTTGTATAAAATTTTAGTATGAGAATACTATAAGACAGACATTTAATCTATGGGTAATAATTCAGGAAAAATAGTATCCTATTCCGGTTTGGTTTTTTTGCCCCTTTTTAAAAGCTACCAAACACAAGGAGGAACTTCAGTTGATTTTGTAACAATTGATCAACACGGATGCGTGACCCTTTTTGTCTATAACACATCTGATATTCAACCCAGTTCCGATAAAGGAACGGAAAAATTGATCAGCGACTTTTCCCGTTTATCTTTTCAGGATATTCGAAAAATGTGTGAAACATATTACCATCTTCGATTTGAATTTGTTTTTGAAGAAAAATTTGATCGAGTCCCTTCTTTAGTGAGACCATTTAATCTGGATAAAATACGCGTTATTACTTTTGTGAGCAAAGAGACACAACTCAACGCCGTAAATCTTGATTTATATATTTCAGGTCCAACAAATGCGCTGATATTTGAATATATAAAAAATAGCTATCAGCTCAATAACTGGATTATTGAAGAAGCTTCTTCGCCGGTAAAAGTAAAAAAAGAATCACCCAACGAAACGGATGATCAGTTTCCGGATAACAATAATATTATAAATTCCGATAATAAATTATTCCCATCAGTTGAAATTGAAAATAAAGAAGGTGGGATATCAAAAAAAGATGAAGCTGTTGAGAAAACCGAATCTGTAAATCAGAAATCATTTGCTCTGGAAGAGGATTTTGCGGTTGGAATACCTGCTATGGATCAACAACATAAGGTATTTTTTGACATATATAAACAAATATCTGAACTTCCTACCGATGAGAAAAGCTTTGATCAGTTAGTTTATTCCATCAATAAACTAAAATACTACATACGTACTCACTTCCGCTCTGAAGAGGAATTAATGAGAAAAGCGGGATTTGAAGGACTGGAAAATCACATCAGCGAGCACGAAATGTTTGTTGAGAAAATTGATAGTTTCAGCTTTGGATTGGAATATAAGAATCCACAATTAGCCAATCAATTACTTCTATTTATCCGGAAATGGTTGCTAACTCATGTTTCTAAAACAGATATGCAATATGTGGAATGCGTAAAAGCTTATTTAAATGAAAGAAGTGCATAATTTAAATCCGAATAATTAAAAAGAGCCATTTGCCTTTGCTGATGGCTCTTTTTGTGCATATTTGGCAGAAAACTGACAAAAACAACAGGATTCTATCCATTTTGTATGACAAAATATCCCATTTTAAAGTTTAAATAGATTTGGCACGCTTTTTGAGATTGCTATAATGTCGGCAGTTACCGGCATCTTCAGTTTATAAAAGAAGAAAATATGTATAATCAAAAATAAACTCAAATTAATCATGGGAAAAATTATTGGAATTGACTTAGGTACTACCAATTCATGCGTAGCAGTTTTAGAAGGCAATGAGCCTGTTGTAATCTCCAATAGCGAAGGTCGTCGTACCACACCTTCTATTGTAGCATTTATCGAAGGTGGTGAACGTAAAGTAGGTGACCCTGCAAAACGTCAGGCCATCACCAATCCAACTAACACGATTGCATCAATCAAACGTTTTATGGGCGAAACTTTTGCTCAGGTAGAAAGAGAAATCCCTCGTGTTCCGTATAATGTTGTTAGAGGTGAAAACAATACACCCCGTGTGGACATCAACGGACGCCTATATACACCTCAGGAAATTTCGGCCATGGTGCTTCAAAAAATGAAGAAAACCGCAGAAGACTATCTAGGTCAGGAAGTTACTGATGCTGTTATCACTGTACCAGCTTACTTCAACGATGCTCAACGTCAGGCCACAAAAGAAGCCGGAGAAATTGCAGGTCTGAACGTAAAACGTATCGTAAACGAACCAACTGCTGCGTCGTTGGCCTACGGTCTGGACAAAGCTCACAAGGATATGAAAATTGCCGTTTTTGACCTCGGTGGTGGTACTTTTGATATCTCTATTCTCGAGTTGGGCGATGGTGTATTTGAAGTAAAATCGACCAATGGTGACACTCACCTCGGTGGCGATGACTTCGACCACGTTATTATCGATTGGTTGGCTGACGAATTCCTGAAAGATGAAGCCATCGACCTTAGAAAAGATCCTATGGCACTTCAACGTCTGAAAGAGGCTGCCGAAAAAGCTAAAATTGAGCTTTCAAGCACCAACTCTACAGAAATCAACCTGCCATATATCATGCCGGTGAACGGAATACCCAAGCACATGGTAAAAACACTGACCCGTGCAAAATTCGAACAACTGGCTGATAAATTGATTCAGGCTACAGTAGAGCCTTGCCGCAAAGCGTTGGCCGATGCAGGTTTGAGAACGTCTGATATTGACGAAGTAATCCTCGTTGGTGGTTCTACACGTATTCCTGCGATAGTTGATATTGTAGAAAAATTCTTTGGAAAAGCGCCTTCTAAAGGTGTTAACCCGGATGAAGTAGTGGCTATCGGTGCGGCTATACAGGGTGGTGTGCTTACCGGTGAAGTTAAAGATGTATTGTTACTCGATGTTACTCCTCTTTCACTGGGTATCGAAACACTGGGTGGTGTAATGACCAAACTGATTGAGTCAAACACAACAATACCATCAAAAAAATCAGAAGTTTTCTCGACAGCGGTAGATAATCAGCCCTCAGTTGAAATCCATATTCTTCAGGGTGAGCGACCAATGGCGAAAGACAATAAATCTATCGGACGTTTCCACCTCGACGGAATTCCATCGGCTCAACGTGGTGTGCCACAAATCGAAGTAACTTTCGACATTGACGCCAACGGTATCCTGCACGTTTCGGCTCTCGACAAGGGAACAGGCAAACAACAAAGCATTCGTATCGAAGCTTCAAGCGGTTTGTCTGATGCCGACATCAAACGAATGAAAGATGAGGCTGCTGCCAATGCTGAATCAGACAAAGCTGAAAAAGAGAAAATTGATAAGCTGAATCAGGCAGACTCTATGGTTTTCCAAACTGAGAAACAGCTTGCTGAGTTGGGTGACAAAATCCCTGCAGATAAGAAAGCACCTATCGAAGCGGCTCTTGGCAGACTTAAAGATGCTCACAAAGCACAGGATTTGGCTGGTATCGATGCTGCAACCAAAGAGTTGAATGATGCATTCCATGCTGTAAGTCAGGAAATGTACAATGCACAGCAACAAGCTGGTGGTGGTGCACAACCTCAGCAAGAGGCTCAACCTAAAAATGGTAAGGATGACGTTACCGATGTCGATTTTGAAGAAGTAAAATAATACAAGTATAATCCTGATTGATTCTTCGCAACAATCATGGTTTTCAAATAAAAAAGAGGTATTCATTTTTTTGAATACCTCTTTTTTATTAACTATAAACCGATAATCTATCTGACACAATACAACCAAGCCTGACGAAACTCCTCTCGGTCATCGCAAATTGAGTTCAGGTAGTTCATCGCATCCTGCTTATTATCAAATTCTTTCAGATAAGTTCGAACCTTTGTACCCATCTTCATGACCTTTACTCCGACAATGCCGGACGCAATAAATTGGTTCTTTTGATCTTCCGCCCGTTTTTGAGAATCAAATGTTCCCAAAACGATAAAATATTTTTCAGCAGCCTCTTCAACCAAAACTGTATCCTTTGCTATTGCAACAACAGCGGTATCCTGTTTGACTGTTTTTCTACTGCTTACAGGAAGATAGACCGTATCGTGTTTAATCTTCACTTGCGGTGCCGGTGAGATTTTGATGACCTCTTCATTATCGGTAAAACCCAATGAACTCAGAGAAACATTATTATCAATGACCGGAATAGAAATTAGCCACAACCCCACTACTGCGGCAGCCACAGCTGATATTCGCTTTAATTTTGTTTTGCTGAAACGAAGATAAATGGTGTCCGGGTCTTTTTCGGCGACAACCATTCCTGACACTTTTTCTTTCAATTCAGACAATGGTCGAAGTGTCAACTCCGAATAACCAAAAGAGATAAATCGCGATAAGGCTGAATCCTTGGGTTCAAATATAAGAGAACGCCCCGAATCCAGATAAAAAACGCCAATTTGTCCAAATCCTACCTCTTGTCTGACAGATAGTTTTTGTCTCAATTGCTCCACCTCATCGTTTACCTGACGACGGGCAGTATTATAATCAACAGAACTGAACTGAGAAATAGAAGAAATAAGCAATCCATCATCGTGAGAGAGAGCCTGATTAAAATAGATCTCCCGGTGTGGCGGTACAATTCTATCATTCTGAAACAGTGCACTACGATGCTGCACCACAAAGCCACCCAACCCGGGAACGATTACGCAATCATTTCCGGTAAGTAAATGTTCGATGTGTGAAATAAGCATTTGCATCTGTTTTCTGATTTTTGATATGCAAAGATATACCATTATTGAAAATAATCTGTGAATTATCTGTTAAACTTATCGACACCCTATTGTTGATAAGTTTTGAAAAGATTTTGTGACGGCATCTAATAGATTTAAAATTAAAATTTTGTACTTTTGCAAACGAATTTGAAAACTAATAAAATATGCTGGATAAAATTAAAGTATTGCTCTCGGAGATTGAAGATCTGAAAGCAGCAAGCATGGAAGAACTCGAAGCACATCGCATAAAATATTTGAGTAAAAAAGGAGAAGTAACTGCTCTGTTTGCCGATTTCAGAAATGTAGCCAATGATCAGAAGAAAGAGGTTGGTAAGCTCCTGAACGACTTAAAAGACAAAGCACAAGATAAGATAAACAACTTAAAGGATGTATTTGACAATCAAAACATTACATCGTGCGACGAGGATCTTACCCGTACCCCCTACCCAATAGCGATGGGTTCACGACATCCGCTTTCTATTGTAAAGAATGAGATTTGCGATATATTTGCCCGATTGGGCTTCACGATTGCCGAAGGCCCTGAAATTGAGGACGATTGGCACGTTTTCTCTTCCCTGAATTTTGCCGATGATCACCCGGCACGCGATATGCAGGATACATTCTTTATTCAGCGCAGTCCGGATATTCTTCTGCGCACACATACTTCATCGGTTCAAACCAGAGTTATGGAAAAGAGTGAACCCCCGATTCGCATCATCTGTCCGGGACGTGTTTATAGAAATGAAGCAATTTCTTACCGGGCACACTGTTTTTTCCATCAGGTAGAAGCCTTGTATGTGGATAAGAATGTTTCATTTGCCGATTTAAAGCAGGCACTGCTTTACTTTTCAAAAGAGATGTTTGGTGCAGATACCAAAATTCGTCTGCGTCCTTCGTATTTTCCGTTTACCGAACCCAGTGCCGAAATGGATATCTCGTGCAACCTGTGTGGAGGTAAAGGTTGCCCATTTTGCAAACACACCGGCTGGGTAGAAATTCTGGGTTGCGGTATGGTCGATCCAAACGTATTGGAAGCTTGCGGCATCGATAGCAAAGTATATTCAGGTTACGCCCTGGGAATGGGAATTGAACGAATCACCAACCTGAAATATCAGGTCAAAGATCTCCGTATGTTCTCTGAAAACGATGTTCGGTTCCTGCGACAGTTTAATGCAGCCTATTAGAATTAGATAAAAAAACTGGAAGAAATGCTAAACTACATAACCTGGACAGCAGATCCGGCGCTATTTTCAATTTTTGGTCGGGAAATCCGCTGGTATGGACTGATGTTCGCTATCGGATTCTGGATTGGATACAAGATTGTGGAGAAAATGTTTGTTCAGGAAAAGATAGAGATCAAATGGCTCGATTCTCTTTTTGTGTATGTAATGGCAGGTACCATTCTGGGGGCTCGTTTGGGCCATTGTCTCTTTTATTCGTGGGATTATTATTCGGCTCACCCAATCGAAATATTCAAAATATGGGAAGGTGGACTGGCCAGTCATGGTGGTGCAATAGGTATCATTATTGCCATATATATCTATTCGAAACGGGTCACAAAACGAAATATGCTTTTCACGTTCGATCGGCTTGTAGTGCCGGTTGCACTGGTGGGCGCATTGATACGACTTGGCAATCTCTTTAACCACGAAATATACGGACATGCTACCAATGTACCCTGGGCATTCCGGTATATCGATAATATTTACCAATGGAAGCAGGGGGCAGAACCAATATTTACCGCCCCCTCCCATCCGACTCAACTGTACGAAGCAGGCACCTATTTGGTCGTATTTGTGATATTGATGTATCTGTACTTCAAAAAAGAGGCCTGGAAACGAGAAGGACTCATTTTCGGACTGTTTCTTAACGGAATATTTGGCACCCGATTTTTTATTGAATTTATCAAAAACGATCAGGAGAGCTTCGAATCCGACATGTTGATAAACATGGGACAAATTCTAAGTATCCCATTTATTGCACTAGGATTATGGTTAATTGTCAGAGCTTTAAATAATCCGCCTTTAAATTCTTCTACAAAGCAGACGAAATAATCCGAGCTACGACATCGGGGGTAATTGATCGGTTTTCGCCATAAATAAGCCCCCGTTGTTGTACCCGTTCAGTTATTTTTGCAACAACCTCTTCTCCTATTTGATATTCGTGTAAACGTGTGTGCATTCCTACACTTCGAAAATAACTCTCGGTTCTTTCTATTGCCTCGTCGACACACTGTTCCTGATTCGATGGATTTAGTTTCCAAACCCGCTCTCCGTATTGTAGTAACTTATCCCGTTTTTCGTTCTTCATCACTCTGAGTAATGCCGGATATATGACAGCCAGAGCCTGTCCATGATCCAATCCGTAAACAGCCGTCAACTCGTGCCCAATCCGGTGTGCAGCCCAATCCTGCGGAACACCCATACCAATAAAATCATTCAGCGCCAATGTGGCACATATCATATAATTCGACATCACATTGTAGTCGTTTCTGTTATTCATCACCGACCCGCTTATTTCTATCAACGTTTGCAGAATTCCCTCTGCCCAGCGATCCATCACCAGCGCATGGGCAGGATAAGTCAGGTATTGTTCCATGACATGCATAAACGAATCAACCAGACCATTACTAATCTGCCTGTCGGGCAACGAATAAGTTACCTCAGGATCTAGAATAGAAAACAGTGGGTACAGGTGCTCTGACATAAAGGCCAGCTTTTCTTTTTTAGCCCGGTATGAAATAACAGAACGATGATTCATTTCGGAACCGGTAGCCGGCAAAGTGATTACAGATGCCACAGGCAATGAGGGACGCGTGAGATGTGGGTTGCGCACCAGATTCCACGGCTCCTGTTCAAAACCAATAGCCTGAGCGATAAACTTGGTTCCATCCAGAACAGAACCGCCACCAACGGCCAGCAAGAAATCTATTTCGTTCTGTTCGGCCACCTCTACGGCATTGAGTAAAGTCTCATATTCAGGGTTTGGCTCAATACCCCAAAACTCGACGGTGAAGTGAGCACTCAGCGCATCTTTTACCTGAGCATAAACACCATTTTCCTTTACACTGCCGCCACCAAAGGTAATCATTATCCGCTTATCAGCAGGGATTTCTGTTGCCAGACTGGCTATTGTTCCTTTACCAAAAATAATTTTGGTAGGATTTTTAAAAGTAAAATTATTCATATCTGATATATTATGACCATAAACGTATAGGCATAAAACAATACGGAATACGCATTGTTTACGCAAATGACCAACTTAACATCCGCCCTCCAAAAACTATATAGACTACAGGAAAAAGAGAGACTATTATTTTTCTGTCAGATTAGGTTCAGTTAAAAAGAATATATTATCTTTGCTTCACTTTCTAAAACTAACATTTAAACACATCTACACATGGAAAAACCATTTGTTATAGGTATCGACATGGGCGGTACCGGCACAAAATTCGGAATTGTTGACACAAAAGGAGAGATACTGGGCCAAGGCTCTATACCAACACCTCAATACCCCGAAATAAACGACTACATCAATGCCCTGTATGAGGGATTATTACCCCTGATTCAGGAAGTAGGTGGAATTTCTAAAATCAGAGGAATAGGTATTGGTGCACCCAACGGCAACTACTACGACTCAACTATAGTATTAGCGCCCAACCTTCCCTGGAAAGGTATTGTTCCACTGGGACAGTTACTCCAGGCAAAATTCAATCTGCCGGTAACAGTTACCAACGATGCTAATGCTGCCGCAATTGGCGAAATGACGTATGGTGTAGCCAGAGGCATGAAGAACTTTATCATTATTACATTGGGCACAGGTGTAGGTAGTGGTATAGTGATAAACGGACAGGTATTGTATGGACATGACGGTTTTGCAGGTGAACTTGGTCACGTAAATATTCGCAGAGACAACGGACGGTTGTGCGGTTGTGGCAAAAAAGGATGCCTCGAAACCTACGCATCGGCCACCGGTGTTGCACGAACTGCCCGCGAAATACTTGAAACGAGCCAGGAAGAGAGCCTGCTTCGTGCATTACCTGCTGAAACCATTACCTCGAAAGATGTATATGATGCCGCCGTGAAAGGTGATAAAATTGCAAAAGAGATTTTCGAATTTACCGGTAACATTCTGGGTGAAGCATTTGCTGACTTCGTTGCATTCTCTGCACCTGAAGCCATTGTGTTGTTTGGAGGTTTGGCTCAGGCCGGTGATTTGATTATGAACCCAATCAAACAGAGTCTTGATAACAATGTATTGCCAATATGGCGTGGAAAAGTTAAATTGCTTCCTTCGGAATTAAACGCCAGTGATGCAGCCATATTGGGTGCCAGTGCGTTGGGTTGGGAAGCCAAATAAGGTGAAATGAACAACAATAAAAAAAGCAGCAAGAATAATCTTGCTGCTTTTTATGTATAAAATATTGGATATCGGATTAATATCTGTTTCCGCCACCGTTACCGCCACGTCTGTCGCCGCCACTGTTACCGCCGCGACTTCCGCCACCGCCATAACCGCCGCTTCTGTTGCCGCCGCCAAATCCGCCGCCGCTACCGCCACGATTTCCACCGTAACCGCCACGACCGCCACCACCATTTGATGGACGCTCTTCGCGTGGACGAGCTTCTGTAACAGCAATCTCTTTGCCATCGTACTCACATCTGTCTAATTCGGCAATCGCTTTTTTAGCCTCTTCGTCATTTGACATTTCTACAAAACCATATCCTTTAGATTTGCCTGTAAATTTGTCGCTGATTACGCGTGCTGAAGTGATTTCACCATACTCTGAGAAAAGTTCTTTCAAATCGACATCATCAACGTCGAAGCTAAGATTTGCAATGAAAATGTTCATTTTAATCGGGTTTAATAAAGTAA
>CAZHNZ010000059.1:0-24557 GCA_964534355.1 uncultured Parabacteroides sp. | reverse complement strand
ACGATTACCTGATCGGTAAACGAGGCAAAAACCTCTCTTTTGAAATTGACACCATTCAATTGATAAGTGGTTGTGGCAATGGCATTTTCGAGGTTTAGTTCGCGGTAGTAGTTGGTGAAATTTTCCTGCCCCGCAAAATCCAGTTTCAAATTCCCCGCGGTTTGGTACGACATACCAAATGAGGCTTTCGAAATGAATTTCTGATTGGCCAAATCCTGTGCCTCTTTGTATTTGCCCTCAAAAATAAGTTGTCGGATAAGCGTCAGATTCTCTTTGGCATTCGGGTTGTCGTTGTTGTTTGGACTGCCCGTCCACACCGTATTTTCGTTGAGCTGAATACGTTCGTTGGTCGGATTTCCGAACACCATTGCACCCAGCCGGCCATTGCCCAACGGCAAAGCCTCTTCCCACTCCTTAGCGGGTTTGTCGTACCAAAGTTTCAGGTCGGTGTTGTTTTTAGCGAGTGCAATTTGCGTCCAGACCATTAACAGACAAGCAATTACACTCCATCGTTTCAAGATAGATAGATTCATTTTTTTTATTATTAGTGATTGAATTATTTTGTTTACACTCCATTTTAAACCCGTATTGAGGCGATTTATTTTTATCAAGCGTGAATTTTTCATAGTTTTTACTTCCTAAGCGTCGTTCCGCCCACACCGTGAATATTTAAGTCAACATTCAGATTAATACAATTGTTTACCGGCAATTGGTACGGCTGTTTGGCTTTTTCGTTTGTTAGTTTATCATTTTGTTTTTTGAAATTTAATCAGCTCTACTCCGGCCAAAAGGAACGATCCCAGCACATGTCTGTCGTTGGTAGAAGTAGGACGGTTTAAATAGAAATTAATATCATCGCTAAAATGTGTGCCAATGCAAACACCTTCAATTTCGTTGGCCGGGGTGATTTTTTGAAGCAGGCCGTTCCAACCTTTCACAGCATAAATTTTGTAAGACTTTGGTAACCAGCCACTATTCACCCCTTTGGCAATTGAATACGTGAACATGGCCGAGCACGAAGTCTCGTTGTACGAACTGGTTTTATTGAGCACCTGACACCACAAACCATTGGGCTGCTGAAGCGAAATCAGACTTTTGATATGCGCCCTGTAGCACTTTAGAATTTCCTTCCGGTGAGGGTAATTTTCCGGCAAATTGTCCAGCAATTCAACCATCGAAAGCAGCATCCAGCCGTTTCCACGTCCCCAGTATTGTTTGTTATGCCGGTTTTCGTCACAATACCACACATGGTGAAACAGCTTATCACGTGCATCAAACAGGTATTTATTGTAACTACACACCTGATTTACAGCCTCATTCACATAGCGCTCTTCTCCGGTAAGTTTCCACATTCTGACCAGAAAAATAACCGCCATATATGCATCATCCGATTGCACAACTTTTCGTCCGTTGTCAATTCTTATCAATGTTTTATCCGTCGTACGCGCCTGAACATGAAATATGTGATTCTCAAATTTTTGCATAAAGACTTTCAATCGTTCATCCTTTGTCCTGGCATACACATCCACCACGTTAGCGGCCAACCCGCAATACCAAAGCTCTTTCATGCTGAAATACAACGGGTAAGGTGTTTTTGTCTTTTTTTGCTGCTGAGCATCAAAAAACGGGATATTGGCTTTCAGAAATTCGATCTTTTTAGTGGTATAGCTATTTATGGCTGTATCCTTAAAAATTGTGCTTACCCTATCCATACCAAAGCAAACCAACGAATTTTGATACTCCCACTCGTTGAAATCGCTCGCCAGTTTCACTGAAGCGGGCGCAGGAATATCCTGCAAAGCATCATACAATTGCCCTGTAGTTCTGTCCTGAAACGCATAGGTTGTCAATCCCAGAATTTTACCCGATATATCGCTCAATACCTTTTTCACCCGTAGCGTGTCAACCTGCATTTCACTTTTTGGCACAGACAATGCGCGGGAAGGCCATTGAAATATGACCATTTGAAGAACTAATAAAACGAAAAATTTCTGTTTCATTTCAATTTAACAGGTTTGATAATGGTTGTAAATTCCGTAAACTGTGGCAATACCTGATATTTATTCACAACTCCCATTGCCGTGCAGCCAACTCCCGTTGTCAGGTAGTCGAAATTGAACGTGATACCGTCTGATTTGTTTAGCTGAAACGTATATTTTGCTTTCGACAGATTCTCGGTGGTGTAGTTGTAGCAATTGAAATTGAACGGTTTGGATGCCGAGAATTCAATTCCAATTCCATCTTTGCCCGACAAAGTTACCCATTTGTTATCGGTTCGTAGTCCGCAGTCCTGAGGCAACAGATAAGGCATAAACATCTCGTACACCGTTGTCTTGTAGCGACCTATGCGGTAACCGGTTTTGCGGTCGGGGTAGTTTTCCTGCGGTCCGCGACCCAACCATTCCACTTGTTGCAGTTGGCTGTCGAACACCCAGGCTGTACCCATGCGTGGCAACGACATTGGCATTTTTCCGTTGGGGTTAATGCTGTGTTTCAACGTAATTTCGCCGTCGGTGGCAATGGTGTAAATCATCTCGTTTTCGAAACCGGCATTATCCTGATTGCCCAACAGCGCTGCTTCGCGAACGGCAACAACGATATTTTTACCCGATTTTTCAACCCGGAACGATTCGTTTTTGTGTTTCAATTTATCCAGACCAATGGAATACCAGGCTGTGGCCACACTCACGCCGAAGCCTTCGGTTTTTGGATAGACATTTACCGAGTAAAAAGTCCAGTCATCCTGCTCGTTGGCCAATGGTGCGCGCCATACATTGAGTTGCGGGGCTTGTTTCAACAGCTCTTTGCCCATGTATTTCATGGATTGTAATTTGCCATCAACCTTTGCAAAGGTGTATTCGAAATCTTTGCCCGAAACAACGAGTTGTTGCTCTGAGTCGGTTGTTTTTAGCGAGTCAGACTCTTTTGTAATCTTTTCTGCTACCGCAGGAACAACCCACGGCATTTCCAACTGATTCCACGTCAGTTCAAAGCCTTTCGGTGCCCATTGGGTGGCTACTTTTAAATGAAAACTAACGGTCAACAGATAGCTTGCACCAGCTTTGAGTGATGGTTTCGAAATGGGTAGCTGAATGGTTTTCTTCGCCTCGGGCGCAACATCCACTTCGAATTTTCCTGAAGAGATGCTTGTGCCATTTTCCTCCAGATTCCATTGAGCATCATACGCATTTGTGTAGGTAAAAAACTGGCGGTTTTGGACTTCAATTTCCATATTTTCCGCATTTTTCCATTGCACCGATATGGGTTGTGCCGATTTTTTAAATTGCCACATTTCAGGTTCAGCACGGCGGTCGGGCCAAATGCTGCCATAAGTACGCGCACCAATTCCATAGCTAAAGAATTCGCCTTCGTTTTGTTCTTGTTCAAAGTCCAGACAAAGTGCGGCTTGTTGTTTCAGTTCGGGCGATATTGTTTTTAATTCATGAATAGCTATTGCTTTGGGGAAAATGCAAACCTGATCGATAATCGCGTCGCACAAATAACCCGATGTTTGCTGACCGTGTGTTTCGGCATTTTTACCAATGCAAACGGGGAAAGGGAAGTTTCGGATATTTCCGGTCAACGGTTTTTCGGCCAGTTTTTCGCCATCTATATATAGCTGAATGCTTTTGCCGTTGTAAATGGCCGTGACCTGGTGCCAGTTTTGCAGCCAGTTTTTAGGCAAAGCAGCCCGAACAGATTCTTTTTTAGAGGTATAAATATAAAAATCGAGCGACTCGCCACCAATCTGCTGCAAGCCAAACTGATAATTTCCTTTGGTGAGTAAAGTTCCACCGCGGCTCATCAAATCGCGTGGATAAACCCACATCGAAATGGTCAGCTCGTTGCCCGAAATCTCCGTATTTTTATCCTGATAAAGCTCCACCCATTGGTCGTGACCGTTCAGGTCAATGCCTTTGCCGTCGTGACCGGCTACCAACTTAGCACGTCCCATAATGTGCGATGCGACTTTGTTTTTCGATGCATCAGTCAGTTTGCGTATCGGTTCGCGCAGCCCCGGACTCACAAAATCCCAGATTGCCCCGCCCATAATGCGCGGATATTGGTAAATCACATCCCAATATTCATCAAGACCACCACCGGCATTTCCGGCCACAGAGAGGTATTCGTCCATAAACGAAGGTCGTGGATCCACGCTTTCGGGCACCATACCAACCTGAGTTTTTAGCTCAAACGGCGACGGATATCTTGGTCCGATAATCTCTTCGCAGGGATGTGCAAATGCATTTCCGCCATACATCCAGTTGCGGGTGTTGTCGTATTTCCGGCCTTCGTCAATCATGGCACAAATGTTTTTTCCTTCGCCACTTTCGTTGCCGGCACTCCAGAATAGAATGCTGGCGTGGTTACGGTCGCGTAGCACCATCCGGCGAACACGTTCGCGGTACATGGGCTCCCATTCGGCTTTGTCGCAGAGAAATTCGGTGGCGTGTGCTTCGTCGCCGGTTTCGTCCACAATGTACATGCCATATTCGTCGGCCAGTTCCAGGTATTTGGCTACGGGCGGATAGTGACAGGTGCGCACACAATTGATATTGAACTGTTTCAGTATTTCGAAATCTTTTCGAATGGTGGCCTCATTCATGGTATGTCCCAAATCGGGATGTTGCATGTGCGAGTTGATAGCATTGAGCTTGATGGGTTTTCCGTTCAGGTAGAAAACCTGATGACGAATTTCGGTCTCCTTAAAGCCAATGCGTCCGGCAATCACCTCTTCCGTTTTTCCGTTGGCGTTGATCAGTTCCATGGTTAGGCTGTAGAGATTTGGCGTTTCGGCTGTCCATTTTTTCGGATTTTGCACGAATGCAGATGCGCTGATTTTCTGCTTATTGCCAGAAGAAATTTGAGTATTTTCTGTTGTAAAAGCCTGCACCGGTTTATTATTCGCATCCAACAACGACGTACGGATTTTATAGCCCGATTGGTTGGTTTTCGACTGATTGTTTAGTGTAAACTGGATGTTCAGTTTTGCGTTTTGGTAGTTTTCGTCCAAATCGGTGGTGGCGTACCAATCGAACAGATGCACTTCCGGTTTGGCGTACAACCAAACATCGTCGAAAATTCCCGCCAAACGCCAGTAATCCTGTGTTTCGAGGTAAACGCCGTCGGAATATTTGTACACATTCACGGCAATTGTGTTTTTGCCCGCTTTCAGAAACGGTGTCACATCATATTCGGCAGGCTCTTGCGCCCCTTCGTTGTAGCCCACTTCCTGACCATTTACCCAAACAAACGATGCAGAAGCTGTTTTTTCCATACGCAAATAGATGCGTTTCCCTTTCCAGTTGGTTGGCAGGGTAAAACTACGGCGGTACGAACCGGTAGGGTTGTATTCGTGCGGCACAAAAGGTGGATTGGCGTGAAACGGTTGCGCTACATTGCGGAAAAGCGGGTCGCCAAAGCCCTGCATTTCCCAGTTGGAAGGCACGGTGATGTCCGACCATTTACGGTCGTCAAAGTTTGGTGCAAAGAATGTTTTTGGCGTTCCTTCGGGCGTATTGGCAAGGAAGAATTTCCATTTCCCGTTGAGCGATAATGCATTTTCGGAATTTTTATCCACGCAAACCGTGTGCCCCTCCTGCTGATTTGTCTCAAAAACGGATATATCTTCGAGAAATTTGTAGGGGTTGGCCAGAAAACCGGAAGTTTGTGCCTGTGTGATGGGCAGAAATAAGTAGCAGAAACAGATAAAGGTCAGAAGGTTTTTCATTTGTTTGTTGTGTTGCAGTATGGACAGGCAAAGTTAATTTAAAATCTTTTTGCCGGAAAGGTTTTTTGAGCTCTGTATCAAATTGGATGTTATTTGTTACACTATTTTGGTGATTCACTGTTGGTTGATATGCAGATGTTACATATC
Organism: uncultured Parabacteroides sp.; assembly: GCA_964534355.1. Classification (GTDB taxonomy): domain Bacteria; phylum Bacteroidota; class Bacteroidia; order Bacteroidales; family UBA7332; genus CAXXIC01. The sequence continues at coordinate 18,679 of CAZHNZ010000059.1, read as the reverse complement.
AGATATTTGGTTCGAAACTTATTTTTTACCTTTGCATTTAATAAGAAACGCCTTTTTTTCGGGGCGATAATATTTATTCCTCCTAACCTATAAAGATGAAATCAATCGTGCAAAAAGTTTCCGTTGTTAAGAAAACAGGTAACCCCTTCGTCGGTCTGTCGGCTTTGCTCTGTCTGTTTTTTGCCGGCTTGCCCGGGGTGGCAAAGGCGCAGTTTCTGAAAGAGGTGTTTAAACACGATTTTGTGGTGGGTGCCGCATTGAGCTCGAAGCAGATTGCGGGTAAAAACGAGGTGGCACTGTCGCTCGTCAAAGAGCAGTTTAACTCCATTGTGGCCGAAAATTGCATGAAGTGCGAAAATATTCAACCCAAAGAGGGGGAATTCGATTTTCGTCTGGCCGATCAGTTTGTCCGTTTTGGTTCATCCAATAAAATGAAAATCATCGGCCATACGTTGGTCTGGCATTCGCAGGTGGCCCCGTGGATGTTTGTGGACGAAGAGGGAAAACGGGTTTCGAAAGAGGTGCTGATAAAGCGGATGCGCTCGCATATTCATACCGTTGTGGGGCGTTACAAGGGGCGCGTGCACGGCTGGGATGTGGTGAATGAGGCTCTGGCTGAGGATGGAAAAATGAGAAAAAGCCCGTGGTATACCATCATCGGTCCGGAATATATTGAACTGGCTTTCCGTTTTGCTCACGAGGCCGACCCGACTGCCGCGTTGTATTACAACGATTACAACCTCTATCATCCGGCAAAACGGGCGGGTGTTGTGCGCCTGATCAGGCAGTTGAAGGCCAAAGGCTGTCGCATAGACGCGGTGGGCGAACAGGGGCATTACGGCCTCGACACAGATGTGTTTCGTGAGCTCGAAAACTCAATCGTTGCCTTTTCGGCCGAAGGGGTTAAGGTGATGATTACGGAACTCGATGTGACGGTTTTGCCTTTTCCATCGAAAGAGATAACGGCCGAAATTTCGACATCGTATCAGATGCGACCCGAATATAATCCGTACACCAATGGGCTTTCGGCTGATGCAGAAAGGCGTTTTACGGACTATTACCTGAGATTGTTCAACATTTTTGTGAAGCACCGGGATGCGATTGATCGTGTCACTTTTTGGGGTGTGGGCGATGGTGAGTCGTGGCGAAACGGGTGGCCCATCAGGAACCGGACCGATTATCCGTTGCTGTTCGACAGAGCGTATCGGGCAAAACCGGTGGTGGGAGAATTGATACGTGCACAGGTTGAGGGGAAGCGCGTAAGCCGTTGATGCACGTGTAATGACGGTGGACGACCTGCGATGTTGAAGCGTGCGCAAAGGATGGTGCGCCCGGCGTGAGGGATAGTAGCGGATACCCCGCAGCCGGCCACAAATGTCTGAATATGAGCCAAAAGGTGAACCGGCGAGGAGTATGAGCGGATAGCCCGACCCCTTAGGGGCACGCCCTGATTTTTATTTAATTGAAAAAAATCTTCCTTCTCTTACATATTCTTTTCCATAAATTCCGTGGGCGTGACGCCGTAGTAGGTGCGGAAGCGGTACGAAAAATGCGATGGGTTTGAAAACCCGACGGCATAGGCCACTTCGGATACCGTTAATTTGTTTTCTTTCAAAAGATTAGCAGCATGTTTTAGCCGAAAAATGCGGATGTAGTCCTGCGCCGGAATGTTGACCATTTCCTTCATTTTGCGGTTGAGGTGTACGCGGCTGATGCCCACCTCGGCGCAGAGAAAGGTGACGTTGAGGCGGTCGTCAGAGAGGTTTTGGACAAGGACTTCGTTGATTTTATTCATCAGTTTGTCGTTGTGCGAGGTGATTTCGATATCGGGCATCTCGATGTCGGGCTCTTTGGTGAAATGGTATTCGAGGTTTCGGCGCATTTCGAGCAGTTTGGCGATGCGTGTTTTCAGGATGTCGGTATTGAATGGCTTCATCATGTAGTCGTCGGCACCGGCTTCGAGCCCTTCGCGAATGCTTTCGGGGGTGGTTTTGGCCGTGAGCAGAATGATGGGGATGTGCGATGTGAGGTGGTTTTGACGAACTTTGCGGCAAAAGTCGATGCCGTCGATACCGGGCATCATCACGTCGGAGAGGATGAGATCGGGTGGCGAGGTGAAGATGGTTTTGATGGCCATTGAGGCGGTGATGCTTTCGGTGATCTGGTAGCTACTGCTCAGCTCGGCAGCGAGATAGGCGCGTATTTCGTCGTCATCCTCGATAATGTGGATGGTCGGTTTCTGTTTTTTTGTGGTTTTGGGGGAAACAGGCTTTTGGTCGGGTTGTATTGTTTCGGGTTCGGGTACCGTAGCGAGTCGTACGCTGGTATCCTGTCTGGCGATTGAGCTCAGCTCAGACTTGTCGTATGCCAAACGTCCGAGCGGAATATCGATGGTGAGAATGGCGCCTTTGCCTTCGGGACGGTTTTGGGCGGTGATGGTGCCGTGGTGCAGCTGCACGAGCTGACGACAGAGGTGTAGCCCCACGCCGGTGCCCGAGTCTTTGGGCGCAGGGGTATTGCCCTGTACGAAACGGTCGAAAATTGTATCCAAAATCTGACTATCGATGCCAATGCCTGAGTCTATGACCTCGATGCGCAGACGGTTGCGGGTGGATTGGGGCACGCTAACCACGATGTTTATTTCGCTCTCGGGAAGTGAAAAACGGAAGGCATTGGATAGCAGATTGATCATGACCTTTTCGAAATGAAGCGGGTCGATGTAGGCGAAAATTCGGGGATAAGTGGATTGCACGCTCAATTCGATGCGCTTCTCGTCGGTGTAGAACTGAAAATCGGCGGCAATGTTGCGCAGATAGCCGATCATCTCTACGCGCTCTGCGTTGAGCTTAAACTGACCTTTGTCGATTTTGCGGATATCCATGAGCTGATTGACAAGGTTGAGCAGGCGTTGGGCGTTGCGGTGCATCATCTGAAAGAGGTCGCGGTTTTTGTCGGTAGCCTCTTTGAGCAGCTTTTCGAGCGGATTGAGAATGAGGGTGACCGGTGTGCGTATTTCGTGCGAAATGTTGATGAAGAACTGCAACTTCATTTCGTTCATTTCGGCCAAATGGTTGAGCTTTTCGCGGTCGAGTCTCTCCTGGGCCCGGTTTTTGTTGTAGCGATAGTACAGATACAGCGCGAGTGAGAACAAAAGCAGGTAGATGGCTTTCATCCAGATTGTTGCCCACCAGGGTGGAAGAACCTCCACGATGACCGATTTTTCAGTAAACCTGTTGTTGGACTCGGCGCGTACCACAAATTTGTATTCGCCGTGGGCGAGATTGGTGTAGGTTGCGCTTTTGTCTTTGTTGGGTGGCAAATCCTGCCAGTTGTTGTCGTACCCCTCCATTTTGTACCGGTAGGTGACCTGATCGGAACTGATGAAGTCGGGTATTTTGAACCGGATGGTAAAAAAGCAGTCGTGGTAGGCCATGGTAATCTTTTCGGCCTGATTGATGTTGGCCGTCAGCACCGGTTTTCCACCCGACAACTGCCCCACGCTCACGGGTTTGTTGAACATCAGCAAATCGGTGAAAATGGGCTTTTCGATCATCTTTTCCTGTCCGGTGGTTTTGGGCGAAAAGCCAACGCCGCCGTTGATACCGCCAAAATAAATGCGGCCATCGGGCGCCCGGCAGCCGGCATAGCGGTAGAATTCGGTAATCCGGATGCCATCGCTCGACGAATAGAGATGGGTGGAATAGTCTTTGCTGTTGATCCGGTAAATCTTGTTGGTGGCTGTTGCCCACACATTGCCGTCGTTGTCGGTGACCAACGCACAGACAGATGCCGATGAGAGCTCTTTGTCAGCTATGCGGCTCCATTTTCCGGTCTTGCCGTTGTAGATGAGTATTCCGTTGTTGGTGCCGGCCCAAATCTGATTGCCGGTTTTGGTCATCGACTTCACCCACACACCCCGTTTTCCGTTGGTGGTGCGGAAATAGTTGGTGAACGACAGCGTGTTGAGGTTTATCTTGCTCAATCCGTCTGCTGTGCCGGCCCACAGATTGTTGTCGTTGTCCATCAGCAGGCAGTTAACCCAATTGTTGCAGAGGGTGTTTGGTTTCAATTGGCCGTATTCGGGTGCTGCAAACTGCGAAAAGGCGCCTGTTTTAGCATCCATCCGGCACAATCCGGCTCCGCTTGTACCCAGCCAGAGATTGCCGGTGTGGTCTGCGGTGATTGCCCAAATGCGGTCGCTGCACAGAGATTGGGGGTTTGCGTAGTCGCGTTTGAACTGCTTCTCTATGGTATGGCTTTTTTTATTGACTTTAAGCAGACCATCGTTCCAGGTCCCAATCCAGATGCTTTGATTTTTATCTTCAAAAATGCTCAGGATCTTCTTTTGAGGCAATGCGCGCAGGGGCTGTGAGGTTTGCCGGGCTATGCGGTCGAAAATAAAAAGCCCATCGCCATCGCTACCAAACCACACCTCATTGTTGTTGCTGTACACCGAATAGATGCAAATGTCGGAAGTGGTGGCACCGGATTGTCCGAAACTGAAATTATCGAACAGGTTATCCGAAGCGCCAATCAGCTCCAGCCCCTGATACTTGATACCACACCAGATATTCCCCTTTTTATCGACAAAGAGAGATTGAATTTTGTTGATAAACGAAGAGCTTTGCTTGTTGGATGGCGTGTAGGCCGCCAAAGTGCCGTTATTATTCAGTCTGAAAATACCCGCGCCATCGGTACCGACAAGCAGACTCCCCTCTTTCCCCGGAAAAAGAGTAGCGACAATCATTCCGCTGCTCTTTTCTATCAGTTCAAATGTTTCTGTCAGATAGTTGTATTGATAGAGACCGCCTGTGGTGCCTGCGAAGAGTCGTCCGGTGCTGCTTTCGCAGAGTGAGGCGACCTCGTTTTCGCGCAAGCCACCGTCTGTTTTGGTATGGTGTTTCAGGGTCTGTTTTTTTGTGTTGAAAATGTATATTCCCTCATTTTCCACAGTTATAAAGAGATTTCCGCGCGAGTCGCAGCAAAGGTTGCTGAAATAGAGCGTCGGGATGAGTTTTCGTATTACGGGGTCAGCCTCGAGGCGGCCTTTGTCGGGATGCAGTCTGCAAATACCTGATCCTGATGTGGATACAATAATCTGACCGTTGCTTTCGGTTATCTTTGTGACGTGGAAATTGTAAGTCAACCTATTGTACTGAAAGACAGGATATTTCTTAAACTGCTCATTCTTGTGGTTGAAGCTCCAAAGTCCGGAATGTGTGCCAATCCAGAGGTTGCCCTGATGGTCTTCATACAGGTCGGTTATCTGATTTTCGGTCAGGCCGTTTTTGCGCCCGTCGCCCGCTCTGAAAATGGTAAACCGGTCTCCGTCGAACTTATTGAGTCCGTTTTCGGTAGCCAGCCAGAGGAAGCCGTTGCAGTCCTGCACAATTTTGTTGATGCCGGAGCCCGACAGTCCGTTTTCTATGGTGTAAAGTTTGTGTATTTGCGCTTTGGTGACTACAAATGGGAGAAGCATCAGGCAAATGAGACTCAGTTTTCTGAAGATTGTGTATGGCATGGTTTTGTGTGTTCGGGTTAATGAAAGGGATTAATCAGCACAAATGTAACTTATTTTGTTTTGTTTTCATCTTTGCGCTGTGTTATTCTGCGAATTTACGACCTGAAATGGTTCTTGTTTTATGCGATATGAAACAAATTTGATACAATTCTCTATGCCCGTAAGGTGGACGACCTGCAAAGAGGAAGAGCGCGCAAAGGATGGTGCGCCCGGCGTGAGGGATAGTAGCGGATACCCCGCAGCCGGCCACAAATGTCTGAATATGAGCCAAAAGGTGAACCGGCGAGGAGTATGAGCGGATAGCCCGACCCCTTAGGGGCACGCCCTGATTTTTATTTAATTGAAAAAAATCTTCCTTCTCTTACATATTCTTTTCCATAAATTCCGTGGGCGTGACGCCGTAGTAGGTGCGGAAGCGGTACGAAAAATGCGATGGGTTTGAAAACCCGACGGCATAGGCCACTTCGGATACCGTTAATTTGTTTTCTTTCAAAAGATTAGCAGCATGTTTTAGCCGAAAAATGCGGATGTAGTCCTGCGCCGGAATGTTGACCATTTCCTTCATTTTGCGGTTGAGGTGTACGCGGCTGATGCCCACCTCGGCGCAGAGAAAGGTGACGTTGAGGCGGTCGTCAGAGAGGTTTTGGACAAGGACTTCGTTGATTTTATTCATCAGTTTGTCGTTGTGCGAGGTGATTTCGATATCGGGCATCTCGATGTCGGGCTCTTTGGTGAAATGGTATTCGAGGTTTCGGCGCATTTCGAGCAGTTTGGCGATGCGTGTTTTCAGGATGTCGGTATTGAATGGCTTCATCATGTAGTCGTCGGCACCGGCTTCGAGCCCTTCGCGAATGCTTTCGGGGGTGGTTTTGGCCGTGAGCAGAATGATGGGGATGTGCGATGTGAGGTGGTTTTGACGAACTTTGCGGCAAAAGTCGATGCCGTCGATACCGGGCATCATCACGTCGGAGAGGATGAGATCGGGTGGCGAGGTGAAGATGGTTTTGATGGCCATTGAGGCGGTGATGCTTTCGGTGATCTGGTAGCTACTGCTCAGCTCGGCAGCGAGATAGGCGCGTATTTCGTCGTCATCCTCGATAATGTGGATGGTCGGTTTCTGTTTTTTTGTGGTTTTGGGGGAAACAGGCTTTTGGTCGGGTTGTATTGTTTCGGGTTCGGGTACCGTAGCGAGTCGTACGCTGGTATCCTGTCTGGCGATTGAGCTCAGCTCAGACTTGTCGTATGCCAAACGTCCGAGCGGAATATCGATGGTGAGAATGGCGCCTTTGCCTTCGGGACGGTTTTGGGCGGTGATGGTGCCGTGGTGCAGCTGCACGAGCTGACGACAGAGGTGTAGCCCCACGCCGGTGCCCGAGTCTTTGGGCGCAGGGGTATTGCCCTGTACGAAACGGTCGAAAATTGTATCCAAAATCTGACTATCGATGCCAATGCCTGAGTCTATGACCTCGATGCGCAGACGGTTGCGGGTGGATTGGGGCACGCTAACCACGATGTTTATTTCGCTCTCGGGAAGTGAAAAACGGAAGGCATTGGATAGCAGATTGATCATGACCTTTTCGAAATGAAGCGGGTCGATGTAGGCGAAAATTCGGGGATAAGTGGATTGCACGCTCAATTCGATGCGCTTCTCGTCGGTGTAGAACTGAAAATCGGCGGCAATGTTGCGCAGATAGCCGATCATCTCTACGCGCTCTGCGTTGAGCTTAAACTGACCTTTGTCGATTTTGCGGATATCCATGAGCTGATTGACAAGGTTGAGCAGGCGTTGGGCGTTGCGGTGCATCATCTGAAAGAGGTCGCGGTTTTTGTCGGTAGCCTCTTTGAGCAGCTTTTCGAGCGGATTGAGAATGAGGGTGACCGGTGTGCGTATTTCGTGCGAAATGTTGATGAAGAACTGCAACTTCATTTCGTTCATTTCGGCCAAATGGTTGAGCTTTTCGCGGTCGAGTCTCTCCTGGGCCCGGTTTTTGTTGTAGCGATAGTACAGATACAGCGCGAGTGAGAACAAAAGCAGGTAGATGGCTTTCATCCAGATTGTTGCCCACCAGGGTGGAAGAACCTCCACGATGACCGATTTTTCAGTAAACCTGTTGTTGGACTCGGCGCGTACCACAAATTTGTATTCGCCGTGGGCGAGATTGGTGTAGGTTGCGCTTTTGTCTTTGTTGGGTGGCAAATCCTGCCAGTTGTTGTCGTACCCCTCCATTTTGTACCGGTAGGTGACCTGATCGGAACTGATGAAGTCGGGTATTTTGAACCGGATGGTAAAAAAGCAGTCGTGGTAGGCCATGGTAATCTTTTCGGCCTGATTGATGTTGGCCGTCAGCACCGGTTTTCCACCCGACAACTGCCCCACGCTCACGGGTTTGTTGAACATCAGCAAATCGGTGAAAATGGGCTTTTCGATCATCTTTTCCTGTCCGGTGGTTTTGGGCGAAAAGCCAACGCCGCCGTTGATACCGCCAAAATAAATGCGGCCATCGGGCGCCCGGCAGCCGGCATAGCGGTAGAATTCGGTAATCCGGATGCCATCGCTCGACGAATAGAGATGGGTGGAATAGTCTTTGCTGTTGATCCGGTAAATCTTGTTGGTGGCTGTTGCCCACACATTGCCGTCGTTGTCGGTGACCAACGCACAGACAGATGCCGATGAGAGCTCTTTGTCAGCTATGCGGCTCCATTTTCCGGTCTTGCCGTTGTAGATGAGTATTCCGTTGTTGGTGCCGGCCCAAATCTGATTGCCGGTTTTGGTCATCGACTTCACCCACACACCCCGTTTTCCGTTGGTGGTGCGGAAATAGTTGGTGAACGACAGCGTGTTGAGGTTTATCTTGCTCAATCCGTCTGCTGTGCCGGCCCACAGATTGTTGTCGTTGTCCATCAGCAGGCAGTTAACCCAATTGTTGCAGAGGGTGTTTGGTTTCAATTGGCCGTATTCGGGTGCTGCAAACTGCGAAAAGGCGCCTGTTTTAGCATCCATCCGGCACAATCCGGCTCCGCTTGTACCCAGCCAGAGATTGCCGGTGTGGTCTGCGGTGATTGCCCAAATGCGGTCGCTGCACAGAGATTGGGGGTTTGCGTAGTCGCGTTTGAACTGCTTCTCTATGGTATGGCTTTTTTTATTGACTTTAAGCAGACCATCGTTCCAGGTCCCAATCCAGATGCTTTGATTTTTATCTTCAAAAATGCTCAGGATCTTCTTTTGAGGCAATGCGCGCAGGGGCTGTGAGGTTTGCCGGGCTATGCGGTCGAAAATAAAAAGCCCATCGCCATCGCTACCAAACCACACCTCATTGTTGTTGCTGTACACCGAATAGATGCAAATGTCGGAAGTGGTGGCACCGGATTGTCCGAAACTGAAATTATCGAACAGGTTATCCGAAGCGCCAATCAGCTCCAGCCCCTGATACTTGATACCACACCAGATATTCCCCTTTTTATCGACAAAGAGAGATTGAATTTTGTTGATAAACGAAGAGCTTTGCTTGTTGGATGGCGTGTAGGCCGCCAAAGTGCCGTTATTATTCAGTCTGAAAATACCCGCGCCATCGGTACCGACAAGCAGACTCCCCTCTTTCCCCGGAAAAAGAGTAGCGACAATCATTCCGCTGCTCTTTTCTATCAGTTCAAATGTTTCTGTCAGATAGTTGTATTGATAGAGACCGCCTGTGGTGCCTGCGAAGAGTCGTCCGGTGCTGCTTTCGCAGAGTGAGGCGACCTCGTTTTCGCGCAAGCCACCGTCTGTTTTGGTATGGTGTTTCAGGGTCTGTTTTTTTGTGTTGAAAATGTATATTCCCTCATTTTCCACAGTTATAAAGAGATTTCCGCGCGAGTCGCAGCAAAGGTTGCTGAAATAGAGCGTCGGGATGAGTTTTCGTATTACGGGGTCAGCCTCGAGGCGGCCTTTGTCGGGATGCAGTCTGCAAATACCTGATCCTGATGTGGATACAATAATCTGACCGTTGCTTTCGGTTATCTTTGTGACGTGGAAATTGTAAGTCAACCTATTGTACTGAAAGACAGGATATTTCTTAAACTGCTCATTCTTGTGGTTGAAGCTCCAAAGTCCGGAATGTGTGCCAATCCAGAGGTTGCCCTGATGGTCTTCATACAGGTCGGTTATCTGATTTTCGGTCAGGCCGTTTTTGCGCCCGTCGCCCGCTCTGAAAATGGTAAACCGGTCTCCGTCGAACTTATTGAGTCCGTTTTCGGTAGCCAGCCAGAGGAAGCCGTTGCAGTCCTGCACAATTTTGTTGATGCCGGAGCCCGACAGTCCGTTTTCTATGGTGTAAAGTTTGTGTATTTGCGCTTTTGTCACGATAAAAGTGAGCAGGAAAAGGCAAATCAGACTCAGTTTTCTGAGGTTTGTGTATGGCATGGTTTTGTGTGTTCGGGTTGTACAAATATGGGTTATACAAATGTAGCTTTTTTTGATTTGGTTTTGCGATTGTTTGTTGCTAATTGTTCCGATAGTTGATCCAATGTTTCGTTTCGAATCAGAATTGTTTCAATTTTGATAATAAGAAGGTTAAAATGTCCATTCTTTTTTTCTTTGCATACCGGTTGGTTCAACAAAAAGTCATGTAATTGATGCGATTTATTGTTTTGTTTCTGATGATTCTAATCAGAATATTGGGAACAAAAATTTTCAATATTCGTGCAAATTCCTTCAACCAATTTTTGTCTGGCTTCTACAGATGCCCAGGCGATATGAGGAAGTAATAGCAATCTGTCTGATACATCATCAGACAACAATGGGCTCTCTGGGTTTAGCGGTTCACTTTCATATACATCTAAAGCAGCTCCGGCCAGTAGCCCGTTTCTTAGTGCTATTGTCAAGTCAGACTCATCGATAATACCGCCTCTTCCCGCATTTATTATTATCGCGTTTTTCTTCATCAGTTTAAGCTCTTGAATGGATATTAGTCTTAATGTTTGATCATTAAGGGGCGCATGTATCGAGATAATGTCTGATTGACCAAGTAGCTCATCCAGAGTTACCTCCTTATAATCGTCATTTCTGTTCTTCCCCGATGTCGAAAAATAGATCACTTCAGCTCCAAAAACTGTGGCAATTTCCGCCACCCGTTTGCCAATGTTTCCCAGTCCTATTATGCCCCATTTCTTGCCGCTCAGTTCTGAAAATGGTTTCCCGTGGTGGGTGAATTGATTACTTCTGCTATATTCCCCGCTTTTTACATATTGGTCGTAATAACTCAACTTCTGATAAAGTGAAAAAAACATGGCAAATGTCGTTTGAGCTACACTTTCGGTTGAATACCCGGATACGTTCCTTACAATAATGCCTTTTTTTGCTGCAAAGCTCAAATCCACGTTATTCATGCCTGTGGCGGCTATACAAATGAGTTTAAGATTTGGCAATGCTGATAATTCGTGTTCAGGCAATCTTACTTTATTGGTAATCAATATGTCTGCCAGTACTGAACGTTTTGTTACTTCATCGGCTGTTGTTTGTTCATAAATGGTTATTTCGCCCCAACGCGAGAGTGTCGAAAGATCTGTTTGTCCAATTGTTCCTGCATCCAGAAATACTATTTTCATAATAATATGTGTAAAATGGATTGTTGTTTAAATATTTTGTTTATTGGCTTTAATACTATATTTTTGCAAATAAAACTATTAATCCTGATACTTTGAATAAACATAAGCTAAAACAGATTTTTTTTCTCGTTTTTATTTTTTTAAGCGTTTTCTTGCAGGCCGAAAATAAGGTTCCTGTAGCACATAAGGGTACTATTGATTTAGGTGGCTGGGATTTCGATAAAGATGGTGCTGTTGTGCTCAATGGTGAATGGGATTTTTTCTGGAACAGGCATGTTTTACCCTCGAAATCAGATTCGGATACAAGTTGTTCTTATATCATACATCCCTTGTCGTGGACAAAATTTAAAGACAAAAATGGTTTTTTTTATCCGGCTCAGGGTTGTGCAACTTTACGCCTCAAAATTTGTAACCGAAAAAGAAAGGATTCACTGGCCCTATCTGTACGGGGTATTATATTGGCATATTCAGTGTGGGCTGATGGCGTAAAAATCTGTCAGCATGGTAATCCAACCACATCAAAAGATAATTTCAGTGGTCGTCTCGACAGGCAGGTTATTCCGTTGCCTTATACATCTGATACAACAAATCTAGTGATTCATGTCAGTAATTATTTTAATTCACAGATTGGTGGCTTTTATGACAAAGTTGAGCTTGATTTGGTAGAAAGGGCAATACTGAACAACACTATGCATAATAGCATTCTGATGATTTGTTTTGGCGCGTTGTTGTTTATGTCTGTTTTTCATATTATACTTTACTTCTTTATTCAAAAAGAGAAAATTAACCGCTATTTCTCTCTGGTGGCTTTTTTTGTTTCTTTGATGTCCATTTGCAATACTGACTTGGTTATGCATTTCTTTTGTGTATATCTTTCTCCGGGTATTTTTCTCAAGTGCAACTTTGTCTTAATGCTGGTGATTATTCCTTTCTTTGCTTATCATCAAATACTTTTTCCTCATGAGATAAAACGAATCTATCTGTTTGTAGTTAAATGGATTTATTCTGTTTCTATTCTTCTTTTGGTTGCATTACCTATGTCGGTAATAACTGATTTCTTGCTTAAGTTTTTACTTGTGTTTTCTGCACTGGTCGTGATAGTCCTTACTTTTTGGGTGATAAAGGCGTTTAAGAAACGAAGGCGTTACAGTAAACAGGTTTTGCCTGCTCTTATCCTTCTTAGTTTTATTGTATGCAACGATGTCCTTTATTTTACTGAGTTTATTCATACCGGCTTTTATAGTCCTATTGGCTCACTGCTTTATCTGGTTATTCAATCGGTTATTATTTCTTATAAGCTGGGGCACAGATATAAGCAGGAAACCCGACTAAAACTTCGTCTTGAAAAGCTAAATCTTTCTCTGGAGACAAAAGTGGCTGAAAGAACAAGGGAACTCGAAAAAACAATGAAAGAGCATGCTGAGCTGGAAGAAGCGAGAAGAGGTTTGATTCACATGGTTATTCACGATATAAAAAATAGTTTGCAGGCTGTGGTTTTTTTATCCGTGAAGAAAGAGGTTTTGTATGCTGCTGAAAAAATGATGCAATTGGTTCAGAATATGTTAGATATAGAACGGTTTGAACAATCCAAAATGCCTGTAAATCTAACTTCTGTTCAAATAAGATCTGTTGTTGATTCCAGCATTTCTCAAACAAAATATTTAATTGATACTAAGCAAATTGGTGTCTCTGTCAGGTTGCCGGTAGGTCTCTGTATTGAAGCCGATCATAATTTATTGGAGAGGGTATTGATTAATTTGCTGAATAATGCGATTCATCATTCCAGACAAAATGGGAAAGTGAGTCTGGATGTCGATTTCCAAAACAGATGTTGTATTATTGAAATTGCAGATGAGGGATCCGGGATACCTCCGGAATATCTCGAAAAGGTTTTTGATAAGTATCACTCAGTCGGAAAATCTAAATACAAATATTCCACAGGACTTGGTTTGGCTTTTTGCAAACAGGCGATAGAGTCACATTCAGGTACTATCTTTGCGAAAAATAACGATAGGGGAGGTGCCTCTTTTGTGCTCTCTATTCCTCAAAATGAGGACTTTATTGTGACGGAGTTTGAAACTAACTTAGTGGCATCTGAAACTGATATTATTTTCTCTGACGATGAAACAGCTTTACTGTCTCATTATGTTCTTGAGCTCAGACAGGCTGACTTTTACGAGTCATCTGATCTGATCAAAATAATAGACTCTATCCCCGATAGTGCCAGTAGTCGGGTTTCCGATTGGAAAAATCGGATCCGTAAAACCGTTTTTACAGGAAATATTGAGGATTTTGAACGAATTATAGGTGGAATTTAATTCATTTTAATGAAATCACTACTCTTGTTCTATAGATGGTTCAAAAATAATCTTTATCTTTATGCACCAGAATAACTGATTTATTTCAGTTTTTCGATTAACCATACAAACACACTATGTATATGAGAGATAAAACAATACTCATTGTGGATGATGAGCCTGTTTTTATTGAGAAAATTCACGATGTTTTATCACAGAAGGATTATCGTCTTCTTTTTGCCGGAAGTAGCAATATGGCTATCAAACTGGCTATCGAAAAATTGCCCGATCTTATTATTATGGATTGGGAATTGCCTGATATGAGTGGTATTGAGGTTATTCGTATCCTTAAACAATACAACGAAACACGGTTTACACCTATTATCATGTGTACCGGTAAAATGACTACCTCTTATGATTTGCAACAGGCTCTCGAAAGTGGTGCAGTTGATTATGTACAAAAGCCAATAGATGAGATTGAGCTTCTTGCCAGGGTCAATTCTTCACTCCTGTTATCTCAGCTTTATGCCGAAAATGAAGAAAAACAAGCGTTCATTCTTGAACAGGAAAAGCAATTGCTCGAACAGCAAAATGAACGTTTAAGCAGCGAACTCGCCCAAAATAAAAAAGAGTTGGAGATGATGTTGTCCCGTATGTTGCACAATTCCGAAGCTCAGAATAAGCTGTTCGATAGCATTGTCGAGATTGTGGCCAATGAGGACAAAGCACTTCGAAATCAAATAAACCGGATTATGGCTGAGTACAGACCGGAAATGAAAAATAACTTTTGGGAAGAGTTTTATGTCCGTTTTCAGAATAACGATAAAGAGTTCGAAAAAAGATTGCGGGACAGGTGTCCTTCTCTAACACAAAACGATGTTAAACTATGTATATTTCTGCGAAATAATATGAGTTCGAAAGAGATCTCTTTACTTACCTTTTCTAACTACGAAAATATTCGAAAGGCTAGAATCAGACTTCGTAAAAAATTTAACTTAACACACGAAGAAGATTTGTACACCTATATCAGTTCTATTTAATCAGATTCAATGTTTGAGGGGTATTTGAGGGCTGTTTTCTGCTTTTTTTACTTCTCTATTCCGGAGCTTCCGGATTTGTCTTTGGAGGTTTGATAGGTTTTTTAATGTATTTATGGGTTTGCATAACCCTCATTTAGAAAGGGCTGTGGCCCATTCCTTTTTTTTGTTCTTAAGTGTTAATTTGTATGCGCGTTTGAGGCTTGGAGCTCTTAAACAACAGTGAAATGCATTTTGTTTTTCCAATTATTAGTGTTTAATTTGTATTTTAATTGAAATGTTTTGATGTGTAAAAAAGGGGAATTGATAGTTTTTTTGCTTTAAAGGCCGAATTTTTATATCGTTTCTCATCCATAATGTATAGGTTTTTTTAAGGGAAGTTGCTTAAATTATTGTTTTAATTATTAGTTTGACATGAAAAAATTATTCTTTACTCTCATCACTGTTGCTTTGGCGCAATTAGCTTTGGCGCAAAACCAAGTGACCCTTTCCGGAGCCGCAAGCGGAAATGGGAATTACTCCACTTTAAAAGCCGCTTTTGATGTAATTAATGGTTCTGCTCAACCATCAAAATTGATTACTGTTACCATTAATTCTTCGACTACCGAAGCTGCTACATGTTCTTTATCTGCCGGAACCTGGACCAGTTTGACGATTAAACCAGCTGCAGGTGCTACACCTACTGTTAGTTGCAACCTGAATGCACCACTTATTTTGCTCAATGGAGCTAGTAAAGTGAAGATCGATGGCTTAAACACTGGTGGATCAAGTTTAACCTTAGAGAATTCAAACACGTCAGCCGGGGTGCCCGCTACACCTTGCGCAACCGTTGCTTTTATGAATGAGGCCACTTCTGACACATTAACAAATTGCACATTAAAAGGAAGTTCTTCTGCAACTATTTATGGTGGTACCATAACTATTTACACATCGTCTGCTACCAATGGCAATAACAACAATATTATTTCAAATAATTCGTTTAACAAAAGTGGCTCTACGGAACCTAAAATAGCAATCCTGATTTACGGGACTACCGGAAAACCAAACTCGACCAATTCTGTATCAGACAATACTATTACAGGGTTTTCAGAAGCTGGTATTAAAGTATATGGTAATGCAAATGGGAATACCTATAGCGGGAATATCATTACGCATAATACGGCGACTACCCAAATAAATGGTGTATCAGTATATGAAAGCGCCGGAACATCTTCAAACGAGACTATTTCAAAAAATAAAATTTCATTAAGTACAAGTAGTACTGCTGTTCGTGGAATTTTTCTTAATAAATATTCATCAACTTTAAATATTGTAAATAATTTTATACTAGTCAATTCAAGTACTAATTCTACTTCTACGGTTGTTTACGGTATTCACGATGCCTTTTCAAGTATCTCAGTTTTTCCAGTATCGAATATTTATCACAATACGATTAGCTTAACAGGAAGTAACACTCTTGCCGGCTTGAGTGCATGTTATAGAAAAGACAAGAATGTCTCAGTTACACTAAAAAATAACATTTTAGTAAACAATAGAACTGGTTCTGGAAGTGAGTTTATATATTACTCTACATTTGCTGATTATTCCAACTATACATCAGACTACAATGATCTATACAAGTCAGGGTCGACTAAATTTGCTAAATATGCAAATGTGGACTATGACACATTTGCAGACTACAAAACGGTATCAGGTAAGGATGCTAATTCAATAAATACAAATCCCAACTTCGTGTCTTCATCAGATTTGCACATAAACACATCTTTGTTTAGCGGGCTTAATAATACCGGTGTATTTATTTCTTCTGTAACAACCGATATTGATGGAAATATCAGAAGTACAAGTAATCCGGATATTGGAGCAGATGAATTCACCGGTGGTGCTTTAACATGGACAGGAAGTGGATCGACATCAAATTGGGAGGACGTAAACAATTGGAATGGCTTAGTTATTCCAACGCAGAGTATGGATGTTACTATTCCAAATACTGGGAAATTTCCATATATTTCCTCTTCTTCACCCGCTAATTGTAATAATTTGACAATTCAGGCAGGTGCTAAGCTGTTCATCAATGCGGGAAAATCTCTGACTATTTCAGGTACAACAACAGGAAGTGGAATTATTCATATAAAAGCAGATATATCACCGGCTGGAAACGGGTCTTTGATTAGTCTAACCGATGGGATTTCAGCAATTGTTGAAAGGTATATGATTAGAAATCAGTGGGTATTGACAGGAGCACCGGTTGAGGGACAATCTATTGAATCCTTTTTAAATAATGATATTTCAGGAAACGATATTTCAAAAGACATCGATAATACAATTTATGGTTTTAGAAATTATAGAGAAGCAGCAAATAAATGGAGTGCATATTATGATGTTTATACAACCATTGACTCTTCTGATTTCATATTAACCAAAGGATATTCCGCCAGACGACTTACACTTGATAACAGAAATAATGACAATGAATATGTAACATTTCAGGGTACAATAAAAAATGGAACGATTAATTCACCTGTTACAACGTTAAAGAGTGGATGGAATTGTATTTCTAATCCATACACATCCCCAATTGCAATTAATGAAAATGCTAATGCAACTAACAATTTCATAACGGCAAACGCAAGTAATCTTGATCCCAGCTATGCTGTTGTTTATTTTTGGGATGAGTCTATTAGTACTACACAATATACTGCAAGAGGAAACTCTGGTGGAAATTCAACGGAATCATATGTGCCTGTTGGAGGAGCTTTTCTCGCAAAAGCTAAAAGCGGGGTAACCCAACTGCAGTTTACACAAGCAATGCGGAAGCATGTAACAGATACAAAATTCCGATCGGCTCAGGCCAGCGACTGGACAGGGTTTGACATTGTTTCAACAAGCAAATCCGGTAAGGTAAGTACTTCAATCAAGTTCAATCCCAATATGACAAAAGGGTTAGACCCGACCTATGATGCCGGATTTCTTAGATACAGCAGTAGTTTGGCTATTTACACCAAACTTGTACAGGACAATGGTGTAAACTTTGCAATTCAATGTCTTCCCGATGCTGTCTCACCGGGAGAAACAATTGTTATACCTGTTGGTTTTGATTTGACAGCAGGAGGCTCGGTTACATTCTCAACCGCGTCATTCTCTCTTCCTACAGGTGTCACTGCTGTATTTGAAGATCGCACAAAAGGCGTATTTACCAACTTAGACAGCGATGCAGCGTCATACACCACTACCGTCCCTGTTAACACTGCGGGTACAGGACGTTTCTTTCTGCACCTGCTGAACAATACAGCGACTGGAACGGATGACAATGCATTGAATATAACAACTATTTATGCAGCTGGAAACTCGCTATATGTAACTGGTAAAGTAAGCGTGACAGCCTCATTGACAGTATCTGATAGCCGTGGTGTGGTTGTGGGCAACTACAGCCTGAATGGATCTAATTCAGTTTCGCTGAAAGGTTTGTCAAAAGGCATATACATCGTAACACTGAAAGATGGTGGTGTAACCAAAACACAAAAAGTGGTGTTGCAATAACAACACATTCAAATACAAAAAAGCGGCTGAATCAATTTATTGTTGATTCAGCCGCTTTTTTTTGTATTGGGTATATTCGTTCTCTATCGAATACGATTTAGCCACGATATCATTTCTCGATATACAGCATTACGGACATTGGGTTTCGATAGAATAAGATCGTGCATGCCACCGGGGATAATCCGTATTGTAGTCTGTTTGCCAATGTGGCGCGAATAGAGTTGAATGTCTTTCACATCGAGTACACCATCTGCAGTTTGGTAACCTGCATTCCATTTTTCGCCGGATATCGATTTGTCTGATGACATGGATAATACCGGACAAGCAATTTGAAGACCATTTTGCACCTGTTTGTGTCCGGCGTGGATCGCAGAAATCCAGCACAATCTTTTGGGACCTGATGCCAGCTTCTTTTTCTTCAGATCAAACAGCCATTCACCGTGGTAGTTTTTGTGCAGACTTTCGCCGTATGCGGTTGAGCTTTCTCCGGACAACTCTGTGTCTTTTGCGATACTGCTCAAAAAAGAAGCAACAGGTATTGCCACATTTTCGTTCCATCCATTCTCATTAAAATCGAAAAACGGACTGTTTAATATCAATCCGGCTATGGGTATATTTTTCCCTTTGGCATCGGCATACAGAGATGTAATAACCTGAGTTCGGGATAAGGTGATTAGAAATTTATAGCTAATTGAGGTGATTTT
>CAZHNZ010000058.1:0-24925 GCA_964534355.1 uncultured Parabacteroides sp. | reverse complement strand
CAAGATTGTGGCCTTAACAATTGGCTCAAACACTTCCAGTATTTTTCCATCGGGGTGTGGATTACTAATATCACCCAAAACCGGTAAAGATAAATCAGGAAAAGCAGAATACATACGCACCTCTCCCATCTGAATCGGGAAATTATAGGCATTCAATACCTGCACATTGTTTTTCTCTAACGCCCACACAGATAAAAGTAAATTGTAAATTGAGGTAGCATGTTTTCCCGGATCCTTAAAAAACCCATCCTTCGAAATCAACCGGTTTAATGCAGATCTGAGGCTCAGATTTCCGAAATCGCGGGCAATAACCGTGTCTTTCTCAACAACATAACCCAATAACTTATCCCGCTTTGAGGGATTCTCTATATTCAGAATGCTATAAACCAACATGGGACTTTTCAATGCAAAATCATTGATTTCGCCATTGGTAATCAATGTTCGGGCCAGTTTTTCGAAAACGGATTGATAACAGGACGTATCATAGCCATTTTCTACCAGATAATCTCCTAAAAAATCATACACAAGCAGCAAAGGCGCATATTCTGTATCACCGGTTATCCGGCTCGAAAACAAACCTGCGTGTCTCGATCCTGAAACCGGATTCTGATAATTGGCAGCTACCACCCATTGCTGAAAAATATCTGCGGCCAATTTCGCGTACTCTTTTTCCTGAGTCAACCAATACAATACAGAGGCATCGAGTGCAATTCGGTTCATCTGACCGTTTATCACCTCGCTGAATTTGGACGGATTTACTAAATCGTATTTTTTGGAAAGCGAATTAAACAGAGGAATACGATTGGTCGTATTATAGGGCAATAAATCATCAATAGTGGGCAGTTTATAAGGAAAAATATCACGCGTTTCGGGTCTCGATTCACCAATGGAATAACGAATTGTGGGCACGGGGGCATTTCCCCAAACGGAATCGGCTTCAAGACCATTCTTCGAAACCCTTAAATTGGTATAATATTTACCTTTCTCTCTGTTTAATAAATAGCGGCTAGTCAACCACGTGGGGTCGTATTCTGTGGTCATACTATAATGAGAAACGTAGGGATAAACCCTGTTTTTCAGATCATTAAAAATCTTATTTGCCCATTTATCTTTTTTGATTTTCTGTAGAATTACCGCCTTATCCCGGTTATTGACCAATAGAGAAGGGAACTCTTTTGCCTGTATGACGATATATGTACATAGAAATATAAAAACAATCCGAATACGAAATATATAAGTTTGCATGGTTTTAGTTTTGTGATACACCTGCAAAAATAAGTAAATTATACCCTAATACCGCCTCTTTTTCCCTTTATTCAGACAAACAAAATGAAAGAGAGGGTGATTTATTGATTTTTAACAAACAATCACAACCACATAAGAGAGGCATGTTTTGAGTCACATGGCCAACAGGAAACCCGAACGCAACAGGAAAAGTGTACTCTGAAACAACATCTCCGATCAACTCATAAAGAGACCGATGCATCTGTATATCTTCCTCATAATCTGTAAATTGACCAACAATCAAGCCGGAAATTTTTTCAAAAAAACCTCCCATTTTCAGGTTATACATCATCCGTTCTACCTGATAAGGCTTCTCGCCAATATCTTCAATAAACAAAATAACTTGCTCGGCCTTCATATCGAAAGAGGTCCCTCTTAGCCCCTGTAATACAGACAAATTTCCTCCTCTCAAAACACCGGTGCACTCACCCTCGCAGTTTAAAGGATGGGCATCGAAAGTATAATCCGGCATTTGACCTCTCAGAATTTTCGAAAAAGCAACAATTGATGCATCAGATAAATCCTCCTCGGCCAAATGTCTTGCCATTGGTGCATGAATAGAAGCAACACCACAATTCTGAGACAAGGCATGAAGAGCCGTTATATCGCTGTAACCAATCAGCCATTTGGGATTATTGCGAATTAGTTCAGGGTTAATTTTGTCAAGTAAATGCACGACTCCATATCCGCCTCTACTACATAAAATCGCTTTTACATCCGGATTTTGGTATGCATTCATAAGATCACTCAATCTCTCCTCATCTGTACCCGCATACCGTCCATGCACAGCTTTTGCATATCTCCCAACAACGGGTTGAAAACCCATTGAAAACAAAGCATCTGCAGCCCGATCAATGTACACCGGTTCAATTCTCCCCGACGGAGAAACAATTCTGATTTGATCTCCGTCGCGGAGAGATTGAGGTATAACCATTCTAATAAACTATAATATTAATACTTACCAATGACACAATGAATCAATAAACGACGCACTTCCGTCCCGCAACCAACCATCCAACTGAGCAACTTCTTTCAATTGTTGCCCCCTGAAACGAGGAACAACCATATACCCGCAAGCCAATTCAGGCAAAGCAGTCATATCACCCCACAATTTCTCGAACTGAGTAATCGGGAAAACATCCTCCTGCCCTTTCCCCCATCTCTTCTTCACCTCTTTGATTGTCACATATGTAGGCATTCGTCGGGACATTTGCCAAACAGCCGACTTCACTTTTTCCATATCCGATAAATCGGTACGTAGCAATCCAAACACAGATAACAACTGATCTATATCAACCCAAAAAGAATTTGAATTGTAATAGGATAAATCAAACTCAATCTTTTCGTCCGGCAAAGACATACCCTCTACCAACCTGACTTTTCCATTAATTTTAGCCAATCCGCCCCCTCTGTCATCCAGTTTTCGGGAAATAACCTCGGCGGTCAGCGCATTACCTTTGGCAATATGATAACCCAAATAGGCGGGATTTGCATTTGCGCCCAAAGTATCAATATTGTGGATAAACAGGTATTTCAGATTGGGCGACTGAGTCAACAATTCATGTAACCGACCGTTTAAGAACAGATTAGGCACTTCATACCAATGCCCGACAGGATGAATACATTGATTAGGTAAATTATCCGTATAATCCTCTGCTTCGCCGTTAGTCTTTGCCCAGTTTATGAGAGCTTGCTGCAAACTTTCGCGCATTTTTTGCGATTGCTCATCCAATACCTGACGAGCCATCTCCTCCCACAAGAAACGCAAATCACGTTCCGTAGGTATCAATCGAAGTCCAATTGCCCGTCCGGGTGAAAGAAGCAATTTTCCGGGATAATTGTAATTATTTTCGGCATCGAGATATTGCCCGATTGCCTCGTGAGTAGAATAACTTGTGGTAAAAATATGAGGCAGAGTGCACGAAAAATCCTTCATCGTTTTTCTGCTTTTTGCCAGATGCACTTCGATAAAATTACGGTGCTTTCCTGATAATTTTGCAAATGGATTGAGTGATTTAACAACACCCGAACCTTTCGTCCATCGTGTTCCGGCTCCACCTGCCAGAGAAATAATAGCCAATTCGCCATTTTGCAACGCCCTGACTCCAATCTCTCTGTATTTCTCTGTATCTTCAAAACGGGCATCAAAGACATCGTCCGAATGCACATCTTCAATTTTACTATTGATAGGTAGTCTGTTTTGAGCCATTCCGATACGACCAGATTTTAGGTCATCCTTTATCTGTTTGTGCTGTACAGGATCAAATCCATGTTGTGCCAACAAATGAGTCAGTGCAACCTGATTTGCAGTTGCATTTTCACCCTGAGGCATCATTCGTTCAAATAAATGAGAGACGAAATTACCGTATAACGGATTAGTTTTATTGGCCTTACCCAATAATTCAAGCTCTTTACGCTGACACTTTGTTAATGAGTTTAACTCACGCTTTAACAATGCGGGCGTTGTCAATGTATAATATCCTTCCGGTAACATGGCATTCTCATCGTGCTGCATTTGGGCAAACGTTCCGTTATCATTGATTCTGAAATCGTATACCACAGGCTCCATCGCAAAAGGAACTGCATGAATCAGTCTCTTTTTCACATCGCGCATAATTTCTCCCAATCGTTGTTGGGCTTTTTGCTTTACAGATGGCTCGAAGATAAAGCCCATTCCGCCCCCAGACATACCGCCCATCATCCAGAATCCCCAAAAACTATCACCAAATTCAGATGACACTATTTTTATCAATGTTTCGGTATAATAGTTTGCAGACCAGGGTATAATGGTTTGAATCGGACCCTCAAAATTTTGTTGCGTAAACTGACCAATTTCCTTAACATTTCCGGCTTTCAATTTATCCACGACTTCTTCGAAAAAATGAATTGCCTTTTGTCTTGCCTCCCACTCTTTTTCTGATCGTAAAAGGTATTTTTCTGTGACCATTTCCAGTATCGGCCCTACATCCTGTGCCATTCCGCCATGGACAATTACCAGACTGTCCTGCAATCTCTGATAGATATCCTCACAAACACCGGCCCCTTCGAGCACTTTATGTTTAGGTAATAAGCGCCCCTTACTAACACCAAATTCCGGATCAGCACTTGTTGCTTCAACACCCTGAATCAGCTTCATACCAGGCCATACTCCACCCGAATCCTGCCATCCACCACCAGAACCACCAATCCACTCGCCCAAAATTGCTTTTGCAGCAACCAAACGACGCTCATCCTCGATCAAACTACCTTCCAAAGATTGAGTCTGACCGGTTGCCCTCATGCACAAAGAGATCAACGATGCCAAAAGATTTGTTGAAACAGCCAAACGTGATCCCTTCGGTATATTATTCACCTGACTCACCAGCTCAATACCACGTCCTTCGCCAACCATCTTCTCCAATAGCTGAGAAAGCGGTAAATCAGCCCCCTCCATACCCGGAGGAATAATACCGGAAGCTATCACCGCAGCTTTTATCAATCCCAGATAATCTTTGGCAAAATCAAATACGTCTGATAGTTTATCTATGGAAGCCGATGTTGCCAGATCAATGCTTGTCAATCTCAAAACAGGCTCATCTATCACACGCAAATATGTATCAATAGGCGGTTTGGGCGATGAGGTCGAACTGCCTAACACACTCAAATCCACAGATATATTTAGCACCTTTGCTCCTTCAGGAAAATCCATTCCCAAAAAGAAAATATCACTCCAGCCACTATGCGTTAAATCCATTCGTACCGGTGTACATTCGTGCAATAAGGGATACATGCCCGTTTTTGCATCTTTCACCAACAACTCTTTCCGGAAAGTCAGCGGATGATCATCCGGATGCCCCGTGCGAAACATCCATTGATTTCCGGGGGTAGATCGCACACTACGCTTTACCTGATTGGCCAGCGACTGAAATGCCAATTGATGATATGCATCAGCCAATCCGCTCGATATGCCTTCGTTGGCTCCACTATGTATCTGAACTTTCAAAAAAAGATCGATTGCCTCTTCGAAACGACGATTTAGCATGTTTTCGTAGGCTTCATACGGAATCACTCCTTCGCTGCCCACGCCGGCACACATTGGAATATAAAATCGATGTATGGCATATAGGAAGAAAAGTGCACGTACGCGATGATATAGATTACTCTCTTCGTGCCTAAACAACTCCAGCTCATCACATTCTCGTTGCAATTCCCATAAAGTGGCATTCTGACAAACGCTTTCCAGTGAAAGATTTTTTATGGCCGGATCTTCGGATATAATAATTGAGGTAAGTTTACCCATGATGTATTGTTGTTTTGTTTTAAATATTATCTCCCAATCGAATGAATATCTTTTGTCACAAAAAACTCCAGCAATTCTGCCATAAGTTTATCTCTGTCTTTACCGGCCAATGCCAGCGATAACTGAGCTTTAAACAAACCATATTTTGCACCCATATCGAAACGATAGTCGTTTTTTTCCAAAGCCAGATAATGCTCTTTCGAAGCTAACTCGTTCAATGAGCTACTCAAATCCAATCTTTCATCGGGTGACAATGCCTGTTTATGTGCCAATATAGACATCACGCCCGGTGATAGCACATGCATACCAAAGAAGCAGAGATAATGCCCTGCGCGCAAACCGGAAACTACCAATTGTTGCTCTGCAACAGTCGGGGTAGGTTTTTCTACCACTTTATCGACTTTGTACAATTCGTTAGAACCATGGATACGACTAGCGCCGATTACACCAAAATGAGGAATAAGCCCCTCTCTTGTCGGTTGCACTGCTGATACAGAACAGTTATTCAACTCTGCAATAGAAATCAAATGTTTGGCACTTCGAATATTTGTACGACTAACATATAAATGATCACCCACCAAATGTAAAAAGAAATCATTACCCACAAATTCTTTCGCACAAAGCATAGCCTGACCATATCCGGTCCGTTGATTTTGAGGTAAAAATGTAATCATATTCAGATATTGCAAACAGGCATCGCTATACGCTTGCATATCTTCCGGGTTTATCACAATTGCAATATCCTTAATACCAGCCTCAATAACCTCTTCTACAAGAATTTGCAATACTGTTTTTCTTTGACCATCACTATCAATCAAGGTCTGTAGTGGTAAATTTCTTTGATCAGGACCTGCCGCTGTTATAACTGCTTTAGTAACTTTCATAGGTAAGAGTTTATATTATTCCTTTTTTTCAATATATAAATACAATTACACAAAACTATTAAAAAAAATTGACAACACAATAATTTTAGCAATTAAAAT
Source organism: uncultured Parabacteroides sp. (assembly GCA_964534355.1). Taxonomy (GTDB): domain Bacteria; phylum Bacteroidota; class Bacteroidia; order Bacteroidales; family UBA7332; genus CAXXIC01. The sequence goes on along the minus strand of CAZHNZ010000058.1, from coordinate 18,379 downwards.
ATCTACAAAAAAAAGAAAGGCTTTTCTGAATCAGAAAAGCCTTTCAAATAAAATTCAAATTACAAAAGATTATTTTGAATAAATCTTCGAATTGTCTCGGTAACCTGTTCCCGTATTTTTATACCAGTCCTTTTTATTAACACCGGCACTGGAAGCCCATGTACTAAAATAAGGATAAGCCTGTTCAATACTATTTGCCACAGTTGGATACTTAAAACCGTCCGTTAAATCCAATGCCCATGGTTTACTTGATGTACCCACATACCACAACGTACTCTGATTTGTTAGATCATTTTGAGTTCCATAATACGAAATAGTGGCCTTTGCAGTACCATGCTTAGAGGCTAGATGGACCTCTTTTCCTCTTTCTCCATTTACAATAATAAATGGATTAAATGGTGCCGTTCCCAAAGCTGACATTGAAACAGGAGTGGTAAAAGTGATCGTTTTAGTAATTGTGTCAGCTGCAAACGCCCTTGCATCAGATTGATCGGTATTTGGATAACCCGGAATAAAACTTGAACCAAAAAGGGTAAACGCATTATCAAAGAAAGGTACAACAAAGTTTGAAGACCCCGTACCGGTTTCAACCCCTGAAGCAGCTCTTGGAAATATCGCATTTGCAAGCAAAGTAGCACTACCACTATATGAGGTCTGAACATTTACATTTGAAGGATTACCCGGTATCTCTACAGCAAATCCATTCCTGTAAATTGCACCAACCGCTTTAACCAGTACTTTATAAACGATCTTATCAACAGTCTGTTCTTGCGTATTCAAATAAACCTGTGTTTTATAATCGACAACTAAATCATTAAAATCATAATCACCCGTACTTGGCCAATTATCTTCATAAGCCAAAGTGCCGGTAGAGGTCAGAATAATATTGGGCTCAATAATCGGATTCGTTTCAACAACGAACATCACATCATTAAAATCATTATCCGAAAGATAATTAACATTATTACGTCGGTTTGTATCTTCAAATCCAAGAAGCTTTTTGTGCGTTGTCATATCAAAATACATCGAAACCTGCGAGAATTCACCCGGACCATTTAATTTATTCACAGAAGTCAAAAATCCACCGTATTGAAATATTCGGTTGTCAATAGTTGCATTCGTACCATAATTCCATGCACCACCATATCCGTTTGCGTTAACAAACCAGCTAATTGTAACACCGGCAGGAAAACGATCTACCCATGTTGACGTATTTGTGTCGTAATATTTCAATTTAACCTTGGAGCCTCTTACAAGAGCTCCACCACCTAACCATTGTGTCGAACTTCTATTATTAGCTACTGGTGAAGCGGATGCATTGGGGAAAATGACAATCTTCTTAATACTGGCAGAATCTGAAGGAGGATTTCCTGCCGGATAGTAAAAATATCCCATTGTATTGTAGTAAGCAGCTCCTTCGCTATAGAATGAAACCCATACCTGAGTATTATTTTCAATTGTTGTTAAATTCGAGTTAATACCATTAAAATTAGCTATCTGAGAAGCGTAACCATCTAAGGTTGTAAAACCCGTAACATCAACGCTTTCAATGTAATTAGGACCACCGGTAGTTGCATCAAAAGTACCCAGAACTGTCCAGTTTGCATCCGTTTGTAGAAATTTTGAATTTCTTGTGTATGCAACCGGATCTGTATCACCGGATGTCCCCCTAAACATTGGCTGACCTCGAAAGGACATCTTGGAAAGAGTAATAGTTTTAGAAAACGAAGACTGAGAACCATCTACTTCAAACACCTGCCTAAACTCCACATTACTAACCAAAATGTATGCTTTTCCAACATACGATGGAATAGTCAATACCGTGTTTAATTCCCCGTTAACATTTGTTTGCCCCAATTGTGTTGCTTGTAGTCCTTGCTTTAAGACAGAAGAACCACTTTCCAGCGGATATTCAAAGTACGCCTGAATAGCCACTCCCGGTGCCGGTTGATCATACAAATTAATAACTTTAAGTTTTAGAGAGACATTTGACTTAGTCTCATAATTAAAACCAGAAGAACTTAAAGCTGCACTGGTAGAATCCAGCTTATCTTCAACGGAACACCCCCACAGGGTAATACCGAAAACAAAAAACACCCACATCCGGAGTATATTCTGCTTGTGTGTTAATTCTTTTTTCATAAAAACGCAAGATTAAGTATTGTCAAAATAAAATCAATTATAAAACATATAACGAATAAAAAAATCTAATTATTTCTCGTATAAATCTTCCCGGAATTCCGGTATCCGTAAGCTGGATTTGAATGCCAGTCATTAACAAATACTCCACCCGTGGAAACCCAATCTGTCAACTTTAAATATGCATCTTTAATATTAATACCAACTGTCGGATAATTGAAAGTTTCCGTAAAATTAAGAACCCAGGGAAAATCTCCTACACCCACATAATATTTTGATCCACCGGTTCTATCATCCTCAGTACCAAAATATCCTGAAGCCTTATTGGTTGGCGTTTTACCTGCCATATGCACCTCTCTTGCACGAACCTGATTTACAATTATAAAGGGATTGTACGGTGCTGTACCAACAGATGCAACTGTGACCGGTGTTGTAAATGTAATTTTTTTGGTTATCTCTACTGGTGTATAATACGTATCATCAGGATTTGTATTTGGGAATCCCGGAATTACTCCTACTCCCCCTCCAAAAACAGTGAAAGCATTATCAAAAAATGGAACCACAATTTTAGTCTGTCCTGTTTCAACTCCGGCGGCATTGGTCGGGAACAAAGATCCGCCCAACAAAGTACCCGGACCACTGTATGTTGTTGTCACAGAGGCGACATTCGAGGGAGAACCCGGTATTTCTATGGCAAATCCATTTCTGTTTGTTGCTCCTATTGCCTTTACTTTAAATGAAGGAATAATATCTTTTATCAATCCCTGAGCATTGGTTACATAGCGTACATTGTAATCCATCACAAGGTCATTGAAATCATAATCCCCGCTGGCAGGCCAGTTGTCTTCAAAAGCCAATGAACCATAAATTGCTTTACCCGGACTGTAATTATCAAACGCACGCAACGGATCAGTAGGATAATCATCATCCTTATTCTTTACCCCATCTCCGTCATCATCGCTATCTTCTTTAAATCGTTTCAGAACGTCTGTATTAACATTAGCAATAGGGTCAGCAGAAACAATAAATAATACGTCATTCATATCACTATCTGATGTTCCTGAAGATGGTGGTTTAGTATTACCTCTACCAATATCTTCAAATCCCAAAACAATTTTCTTAGATACCTGATCAAAGAACATTACATTTTGTGCCATGCCAGCACCGTTCAGACCTCTTAGAGAATATTGACTCGGGAACTGATACCAACGATTGTCAAGACCTGAATTATCAGGTGTTCTTTTAGCACCTCCGTATCCATTTGTAACTAAAAACCAACCAACTGTCACACCTGTAGGAAAGACATCTGTCCAGTTAGTACCATTGTAATACAATAATTTAACTTTAAATCCGTCATATAAAGCACCACCACCACTCCAACTATAAGTAGAATTATTCTGATTAGCAGGATCTGCAGAACAATTTGGATATACTACAACACGTTTCTGAACTGATGATGAGTCTAATGGAGGATTCCCGGTCGGATACCAAAAATAACCCATTGTATTATTTAACGAAGCCCCTTCTTTCAAAAATGAAACCCAAATATGACAATCCCCTATAACCTCCAAATTACAATCCGCATCACTTGCTGCTAATCCGGCATTATTAACACCAGACGGTAAAGCATCAGAAATTTGAGTTTTTAAAGTCGTCGATGCAGGCTCATCTATTTCATGATAATTAGGCAAAGCATAATTGGACGTATTGTATGACCCAAGAACAAACCACTTGGAACCAGGATGTGAACCAGTGTTCAAAAAACCTGAATTATGAGAATACTCTACGGGAGAATAATATACATCGGGATACGAACGCATAGAGCTCGTTTTTCTTAAAGAACTTCCATTAGGATATATTACTTTTGAAAAGTTTTTTTGCGATTTATCAACAACAATAAGTTGAGAGTATGAGATATGATCAATTAAAATGTAAGATTTTCCAATATCATTTGCTATTGCAATAACAGTTGAGAAGTGGCCGTTCACATCAGATTGTCCACGCTGAATAGGTTGTATCCATGGTTTTATGGAACCATTGTCTTCTACATAAGGATCCTCTGAATAAACACGTATCGACACACCTTGCATTGGTGCATTATTTTCCTGCCTGAGATAAAGATTAACTGTTACATCAGTCTTGGTTTCGAAGTTAAAACCATAATCACTCATTGCTACAGGAGACAAATCCATAGTTTCTTCATAAGTACAACCGACCAGAATAAAAGTTATCAATAATATATTTATAAAAAACCGACTAACTTTCGCTCTGGAATTCATAGTCTTTTTCATACATAATTTATTTTTTTCATACACGCAAATACAAATTATTAAATACAAAGATAATCAATAAATAAGCAATTTATTTTTGTCTTCACAATCTCACATTATGTTCAAAAACAGGTTGGTAAAAGAAAACGAATACAAAACAGATCAAACCACAACTTAAACAATTAATAAACAGAGCATTAAAATAAAATCCATTATTAATAAAGCAACCCTTTTCAATATGTTATTTATCATCAATAATAGTTAACCAAAGGAGACCTATTATTTTATTTGTCTAATTTCTCAAAAATTGAATTCATACTAACAAATTCAGGTACAAGCTCTTTCATCAATTCAACTGTTTTTTCTGTATTCACCGCTTTTGAGAGGTGAATTAGATCATTAATTGACAATGTAACCTCCCTGAAATCAGACTCACGAACAGTAGCTACCATTATCTTTTTATGATATGTTGGTTTTGTTATCTCTTTATCGTTTAATAGCTCCTCATAAAGTTTTTCACCAGGACGAAGACCTGTATATTCGATACGAATATCTTTATCAGGTACAAAGCCAGCTAAGTGAATCATTTTTCTGGCTAAATCATCTATTTTAATAGGTTTACCCATATCGAAAACATAAATTTCTCCATTCTGACCAAAACAACCGGCCTCCAAAACAAGACGACATGCTTCCGGTATTGTCATAAAGAAACGGGTTATGTCTTTATGAGTAACAGATAACGGCCCACCTTGTTCAATTTGTTGCCTAAAACGAGGAATAACAGAACCGCTAGAGCCCAAAACATTTCCAAAACGGGTAGTAATAAACCGATAATCAGCACCTTTCCTTTCAACATATTTGGCCAGAGCCTGCACGTAAAGTTCTGCTATACGCTTGGATGCCCCCATTACATTACTCGGATTAACCGCTTTATCTGTAGAAATCATCACAAACTTTTTCGCGCCATATCTAACAGAGTGATTGACTACATTTCTTGTACCCAAAACATTGACAAGAATAGCTTCGCAAGGATTGTTTTCCATCAGTGGTACATGCTTGTAAGCTGCTGCGTGGTATACTATTTGTGGGCGATGCGTTTTAAAAAGATCAGTCAACCGTTTCTGATTCCTGACATCACCCAGAACAATTTTAAATTTCAGATTCGGAAACTTATCCTCCAATTCGAGTTGCATATAGTGCAACGGTGTTTCTGCCGAATCAAAAAGTAACAATAACTTCGGATTAAACCGGGCTAATTGCCTGACTATCTCACTCCCAATTGATCCTGCGGCACCTGTAACTAAAACAACACGATCATTTAACTCTGCTGATATTCCATCTGTATTTATCTCAATCTCATCACGACCCAACAGATCCTCAATCTCAATATTTCTGATTTTTCTCGAAGATAAACCTCCTGATGAAACATCTTGTGGAGACTGGCCCAACAACACCTTAACTTCGAGAGATGCGCAAGATTTGAGGAATTCATCAGATAGTTCATCAAGAATATGTTTATCTGAAAAAATAATTGTATCAATTCTAAACGCAGCGACAATAGACTTTAATCGAAGCCCCCATTTATCGGCTCTTCTTAAAGGGATATGATTATTATCTGTTTCGGTTAATCCGGAATCATCTGTATCTAACAAATATACAGGAAGATCCATGATTCGGGTCTGACTATAACTATCATCTGTGGTAAGAAACCCAACCAATTTAAAAGCGCTTGTTTTCGACATAAGAATTGATCGGGCTAACGCCACACTATCCGGGGTCACCCCATACACAAGTCCCCGTTGTATCTTTTCGCCCTGATTCATAGTTAGTCTACCATATAACTGAACAATAATATATCTGACAAAAATCAACAACAGCAACGAAATTGTAAAATTCAGGACCAAAGCTGTAAAAGAGATAGGTTGATGATATTTAAAGATGAATACCAAAACCATCAATACAGAATTGGTTAAAGCAACGGCCACGAGTATCCGCCAAATCTCATAATAGGAAGAATATCTGATAATACCTGCCTGCGTTTTCATTATTCTAAAAAAAATATAGTTAAGCACCATATTCAGGCCTGAAAGAATCCAAATATTGGGTTTTTCAAAATTTATATTGTGATAAACAATTACACACAGATAATAACTCAGAAAAACACCAATCGTAGATACAAATAAATCAGCAGAAATAATCATCCGACGATTCGTGTGTCTCGACCGAATCATACGAATCATCATTACATCTAAAAAATCACGTATATATGCCAAATAAGCCATATTGTTTTTTTAATTGATTTAAAAGCCTGATTTAATAACACTTACAACCCGTTGAAGTTCATCGGCATCGAGCATTGAACCTGATGGCAAACAAAGTCCATTCTCAAATAGCTTGTCGGAAATACCATTGCCATAAAAAGGGGCTGATTCATAGACGGGTTGAAGGTGCATCGGTTTCCAAAGTGGTCGCGACTCGATATTTGCATTATCAAGAGCCAACCGCACATCTTCTCGTGTAATTCCATTTGTCAATGCCGGGTCTATAAGCAGAGCGGTAAGCCAATAATTTGAAGAAAACATGTCATTCGGTTCTGTTTGAAAAGAAACGCCTGTTATGCCGCCTAACTCTCTTTTATAGAATTCATTGTTTGATTGTCGTTTGGCAATTCTATCTTTCAGAACAAGCATTTGTCCACGACCAATGCCGGCAACAATATTACTCATCCGATAATTGTAACCTATTTGTGTATGTTGATAATGTGGTGCATTGTCACGGGCCTGAGTAGCCAGAAACCGAGCCTTATCAGCCATCTCTTTGCTTTTGCAGACCAATGCTCCCCCACCCGATGTGGTGATTATTTTATTCCCGTTGAAAGACAAAACACCCAAATCTCCAAGAGTTCCGCTCTGACGGCCGTTATATGCCGAACCTAAAGCTTCGGCGGCATCCTCTACGACCGGGATATAATATTTCGATGCAATTTCCATAATTTCATTCATCCGTGCTGGCATTCCGTACAGATGAACAGGGATAATTGCTTTCGGCGTTTTTCCTTTTAAAATTCTGTCTTTTATAGCTTTTTCCAGCATTTCCGGACACATATTCCAGGTTCCGGCTTCACTATCGACAAATACAGGCGTGGCCCCCAGGTAAATAATGGGATTGGCCGATGCTGCAAAAGTCATGCTCTGACAAATTACCTCATCGCCTGCCTTTACACCCAGAAGCACCAGAGCCAGATGTAGCGCAGCTGTACCGGCACTCAATGCAGCAACAGAAACATCAGCTCCCAGATATTGCTCCAGATCGGCCTCAAAGCCATCCACATTAGGCCCCATTGGCACTACCCAGTTTGATTCAAAAGCATCATTGATAAACTTTTGCTCCAAACCACTCATATGGGCAAGAGATAGCCATATTCTTTTATTATCTTCTTTTTTCATACTCTATTTTGTAGTAGCAGATTTATATTCCGCACTGAATTCATTCGTTTTGTTTAATCTAAAAACCATTGGGACAGACATTGGCAACGCCTCTCCCCTTATGGCTAAAAAGCTACCTTGCGGCAGTACAAGTGATGACACATTGTATTCAATCATTTTTGGTTTTGTATTTGGTGCCAGATATTCTTTTATTATCAGATTGATTTTGCCTTCTCTAACCGGTTTTGACACAATAAGCTTCGCCTCTTTATCCACCATTGAGTGCAAAGAATCATTGACTTCTATCAGAAAATAGCCCGACGAACTCAGCAATATTTTTCCGGTCATATTTGGCTGAATATAAATATGCCCCACAACAGTGAGCTTATCCATAGAATCACGCCCCTTGTATATCCGGTATAAATCATCCGGCAAAAATTGGATGCTTTGTTTGTGGTAATATTTCGCCATAGACTCATTGATCCAGAATTTCCCGTTCATTTTACCGAGACCATCGCAAAAGAAACGTGTTTTGACAGAAGGCAATGTCGCAAACACAGTATCTTTAGTCTGTTGAATCTCACTTTCGAGCCCGACAAATTTCTCTTTATACCCTCCCAGCTTATTGAATGCCTGCACTGATTCAATCATAAAAAAGACAAACAAAGCCAGAGAAACAGCCCGAATAACTTTATGCCCAAACGAAAAACGAAAGTCGAGCAATACGGTCATAATAGCAATCAAGGCAAAGAGCGATACCGGAAAGAAAAACCGGGGGCGATAATACCCTAAATATAACACAAATGCCAGCGAGAAAAACAGAGTCGAAAAGAGCAGAAAGTTTTCGCGCAGAAGGGCTTTCATTCGGGTCTTATCCATATAAAAGCCAATTAGAACAACCACCAAAAGCAAAATCACCAATTTCAACTCGGTATATTGCATTATCAGCCCGTTGGCACTGAATAAAAGACGATAAACCGTAACTTCTTCTACCTGATTCTTCACTATCCGAAGCGCATTTCCCGGTGCCAATGCAATAAACAACGTACCGAGCCAGAAAGAAACAACCAGTGGAAAATCGCTGTTTATTCTGAAACGATTAATCCTGAAAAGGTATAACAATAGCAAAGATAATGACATTGGTATTGTGATTAACTCCTGCGAAGCTCCACTAAAAAACCCGACTAAAATCAGCATTAATACATTCTGCTTTTTATCTGTTTCGGCCGTGGTAATCTTACGAAAAACCAATAAAAAACCGATAATCATTGTTGTACTCCACAAATAGTTGATGCTGCACGACAGCCACAACAGGCAATAGTTGAGACCCGGCATCAAAAACCAGAATAGTGCAAAAAATACCAAATAAACCTCTGTGCTTATTCTTTTACTCTTCAACAGATATCTGAAAATCAAAATCTGTAAAAGGCCAAAAACCAAAGCATTTGAAATTTCAAAAGCTATTTTATCTGAAAAAATGAGAAAGAACTGCACCAAAAAATGGACAAAAACACGACCATTCTGCACAAAGTAGTGGTTGTACTGAGATTGTATTAAGTCAGACAAACCAGCTATACGCTCACCCCCAACACCTGATTCGGTAAAGATAAACTTATAACTAAAGTCATCGTAAGCCAGAATCGTATGGTGAGAAAGTAAGAAAACAGCTATAACTGAGAAAAAAAGAAGAGAAATTGCAACATATTTACCCATAATTAGTTTTTCTCTTTTATTGCAACATAAGTCCACCATCCAAATCTATGGTAGTGCCAGTCATCCAGAGCGATGCATCCGAAAGCAGATAGACCACGGCATAGGCCACCTCCTCCGGTTTGCCATACCGACGAAGCGGATAACGCAACAGATCCTTTCCGATTGCCTCTTCAGGAATTGCTGAGGTCAGATTAGTCTGAATCATACCGGGTTGTATCGCATTGGCACGAATACCTTCGGCTGCAAGTTCAAAAGCGATACCCTTCATGAAGGAATTCATAGCTCCTTTTGTGGTCATATACATGATATTGCCCAATGAAGCCGATTTTGAAGCGACTGATGAAATAAAAACAATAGATGCCGATTTCCCAAAACGTTTGTGTTTATGCAATTTTTGCACCAAATCAGCCTGTCCCAGCAGATTGGTTCGCATCACCTGTTCGAAGACATCCGGCTTAATCATTTTCAACGGAATACGTTTATTAATTCCCGCACAAAGCACAACCCCATCCAGGACAGGCAACTCATTGATGATAGACTGCACATGCTCTGTTGATGCTAAATCAGCAACCAATAACCGATGCCCGCTACCTTGCAAAAGTTCAAAGGTTTGCTTCAGGCGAATCTCATCACGCCCGGTTATAACCAGATTTGCCCCCATACGGGAACACTCTATGGCTGTGACTTTCCCGATACCGGAAGATGCTCCGGTAACAAGAACAGTCTTTCCGCTGAGTGAAAATGGATTATGATTAATTTCGTTTCCGTTTATCATCGTTATATTTCCACCAGTTCAGATATAAAACAATCCTCTGTATTGATGATAGTCGAGGCCCAGGTCATACCCACTCCGAAACCGGTCATAAACAGCTCCTTTCGTCCTGCCAGCTTATCCTTCAATTCCGAAACAATAGTTAACGGAATAGATACAGATGATGTATTGCCGTATTTTGCAATGGTTGCCGGCACCTTTTCCGGGTCTAATTTTAACTTTTTCGATAGATACGAATTGATAAAATCATTTGCCTGATGAAAGAGGAAATAGTCCATTTGAGGCACCTCTTTTTGTGCAAAAGCAAAAATTCGCCTGATGTCCGCCGGTATCTCTTTGATGACAAAATTGAAAACATCTCCACCATTCATATATCCGTGCTCTTCGCTCCGAATATTCCCGAATTCATCGACCACCTTTTCCTGCAAAGTCTCCACAGTAGAAGGATTGCGGTATCCACCGGCATTCATTTTAATCAGGTCTTCTTTGGATCCGTCGGAATTGAGCGAGAAATAACTTGCGCCAAACTTCTCATCGCGTTCGATTAAAGCAGCAACTCCGCCATCTCCGAAAATAAAGGCAGTCTTGCGATCTTTGGGCGAATAAACACGCGAACGGGTTTCGCCATCCAGCAACAACGCTTTCCGTAGATTACTCCTTTCCATCATCGAATAGATAACAGACATACCGTATATAAAACCAGAACATCCCATATTGAGATCGAAAGCAATGGTGTTGTGTGTCAATCCCAAACGGTTTTGCAGGATAACTGACGTGGCCGGCATGCGGTAGTCGGGGGTCTGTGATACAAAAACCAGCAGATCAATTTCTGACCGGTCAACATCCAAATCGGATAACAACTTCTCCGCAGCAGCAAAGCACATATCCGAAGCACAAACTCCGGGTTGGGCAAAACGACGTTCTACAATTCCGATTTTGTCAACCACGGCCTTCACCTCTTCTGCATCGAAGTGTTCGGTATATTCGTAGTTCTTTATCACATTGGATGGAACACAGGCTGCAAGACCACGAATACCGACATTCGTAAAGTTTAATAATGCCATATTATTCCTCCTTCATTTAATTATTTTGAACCGCCGCAATTAAATCAGCCACTGTGATAAGTTTTTTAAACTCAACACCTTCAATTACAACACCAAACTCCTCATCCATCATCGCAATTACAGAGAGGTAGGCCAAAGAGTCCCATTGTTCCAACTCACGAAATACTGTTTCTTTGGTCACAATATCTTCTTCTATTTCAAGAACTTGTTTAAACAATTCAATAAACTTCGCTTCCATAATGATTAGTTTTAAAGATTAAACAAAAAAAACATACAGAAAAACTATTTGGGTAAGGCAATTACCTTTTCTTTATATCTGAAAAAAACGACCTCGTTGTCGCCAACATGCTTATCAAGCACCATACCTGCGGCAATTTTGTTTTCGCTACCTACCCTAATCGATGGTATTGTAGCACTGTTTATTCCAAACAGATTGAAATCGCCTACAGATGTAAAACCGGAAAAACAGACATTCGGACAAATAAAATTATAACGGCCGACCTCAACATCGTGCCCCATACTTGCCCTTGAATTGATCAGTGTAAAATCACCAATTTTAACATTCGGGCCTATATTTACCATAGGACCAATGACCACACCTCTGCCCAAAGTTGCTGTAGGTGAAACATATGCGGTCGGATGTATAAATGTAATAAAATCAGCACCTTTTGCCTCTAACTCTTCTGCAAACTTTTTCTTATAACCAACACTGGCAATCCCCATCAGATAATAACAATCACTTACCACCTGATGATCGCCAATGCCTCCCAGCAAAGGCGCAGAGAGTTTATATCTTGAATAGTTTGCCGGATTGTCATCCAAAAATCCAACCACCTGATACAACCCGACTCCCGCCATTGCATTTGCGAGTGCCAGGTATTCATCCAGTTCTGCTCCATGCCCTCCGGCGCCTACTATAATCAACTTCTTCATGCAGATAAAACAAATTTGTACGCAAATATTTATTTACAAATATAACAAAAAAGTTCCATATTTGTTAAATGTTCTTTTAAAATAATTTCATTCTTCACCTGTAAACGCAGGCATCGTTGCATTTGTATCCGAATTAATCCCCTCCCGTATAAATACTTTTTTCAAAGTGAGAAAAATGATTTTCATATCCAATAAAAACGAGATATTCTCCACATAATAAACATCATACTCAAATTTTTGAGGCCACGAAATAGTATTCCGGCCATTGACCTGCGCCCACCCGGTAATACCCGGGCGCACATCGTGGCGTTTTGCCTGTCGCGCAGAATAAAGTGGTAAATATTTTACCAACAACGGACGGGGACCGACAAGACTCATGTCTCCTTTCAACACATTTATCAGCTGTGGCAACTCGTCAATGGATGTGGAACGCACAAACCTTCCCACCCGGGTGAGCCGCTGAGCATCAGACAACAATGCACCATTCGAATCGCGCTCATCTGTCATTGTTTTAAACTTAATCACTTTGAAAACGCGGGAATTTTTTCCGGGTCGGGGCTGTGTAAAAAAAGCAGGACCTTTGTTGACCAGACTCAACAGAAGTGCTACTATAATCAGTAATGGAAATGCGATTGACAGTACGACAAAAGCGACCGCCATATCCATCAGCCGTTTCAAAAATAGTACATACATATTATTCAGGTAATCAAAAATATATTCGTAATTAAAATGGCTATTCCCCGAGAAATGCCATAGCATTTTTCTTTGTAAACAACAACGATGTATTCAGAGAATTGTCTGAAAAACTTTTATGAGCCAATTTGTTTTCGGACAGTTGCAAAATATATTGTTGCATTTCTGCCAGCTCTGATGCCCGAAAACATTGTCCCACACTATAACGCTCTATCAGTTTTGCAAGCTCCGATTCCGGTGCTGCAATACCTAAAAGCGGCGCACCAACTGACAGGAAATTATAGGTTTTGCTCGGGATACTCAGGTGAGAAGCTTTTTCATCCAGCGTGATAATGGCCAGATCGCCGGAAGATAAGGTGAATGGTAACACTTCGGCCGGTTGATAAGGTAACAACCTGCAATTTGTCAAACCACAAGAGGCAATTCTCTGTGCAATCTGTTCTTTTTTATTCCCTTCTCCTATTATCAGAAAGAAAAAAGCTGGATTATCTCTGAATAACAATGCCAGATCGACAATGGATTCAACAGGGTGTGTTTTACCGAGATTTCCGGAATAAATAATCACAAACTTATCTTTCAATCCCTGCTCAGCGACAAATGGATTCAAATTTTTGGCAACAGGTTTCAGAAAAGTATTGTCGGACCAGACAGGCACAACCTCAATTTTCTCTCCGGAAACAAACTCAGACAATCTCTGTTTCATACCGGGTGTCAGAGTATAAATGTGACTGGCTTTTGCAAATATCCGCCGGTTGAGATTTTCCCATATTCGCACCAACACCGAACCCCGTGATAAAATGCCCATTTGATAAAGCGCATCCGGATATATATCGTACACCAGCAACGAATATCGATTACGAAAAAATAAGGTTGTAAAAAACGAAAAGGGCGGATTTGAAACTATCAGTAACCTCGCACCACTGTGCTTCGTCCATACAAAAAAAAGAATCTGTACCGTGCCCCAAAGCCAGGTCAGAATTCTTTTAATCGCACTTTTTCGGTTGTAACTGATAATCTGCTGTCGCCCTACCCTATTGTCTAGTTTAATATCCCTCTCCACCAGCCGTCCGGACATCAACGTACAGTCGTAACCTGCATCCAGAAAAGCATGAGCAATATCAATCATCAGATAACCCGAGTCCTGATTGATAATGACTATTTTTTTATTTTTCATTTTCTGTGTTTAATCAGCTCTTCGAATAAGAGGATGTAGTCCAGATATCTGTCCCGTTTATCAAACAAACTCAACGCTCTTTGCCTGCAAAAATCACTGTATTCTTTTTTATCACGACCAATAATGCACTCCACAGCATCAACCAAAGCCCTTACGTTACCTTTTTCTACAACAATTCCCGTTTTTTCATCTATAGACTCAGGGCTTCCTCCTGTATTATAGGTAATTACCGGCGTACCACAAGCAAGTGCTTCCAGATTTGTGGTTGGGAAATTGTCCTGAAGTGTAGGGTTAACAAAGACAGAAGAGACAGAATATAAATCAGCAAGCTCATCCACACTTTCCGTACGCTCTATTCCCAGCATACCAACCGGCAATGAAGATATTTGCCTGGGGGAAAGTCCCACTAAAACTACTTTTATTTCTTCTTTGGATTCTGCGGAAATTAACTCATACAACCGGATAAAGTCGGCCAGACCTTTTCTCTGATTCCAGATATTTGCAACGCCCAAAACAATCTTAAAATTTCCGAGATTGTATTTTTTGCGTATAGCAGATAAATCAACCCGGGGGTAAAAAACATCTGTATCAATGCCACTAAACAACATAGACACCGGAAGCCGGGACAGGAATGATTTTTCAACTAGTGACTTCAACCAATGAGAATGTACTACTATTCGAATATTTTCAACAGAAGTAAATATTCTTTTTTTGTCATTGAAATTTAATTTTGAATTATCCAAAAATAATGATGCCGGATAATTCTTTATTTTGGGACAATCAAAACAATGATTTTTCCATCTGTCACAATTAATATCATCAAAATAACTACAATGTCCGGTGAATGACCAACAGTCAAACAATGTCCACAAAACAGGAATTCGTCTCTTGTGTAAATAATTGAACAGAACTTCTATGTTGATGTAATACCCATGCAGATTATGAATACCGATTGCATCCGGTTTCTCTTTTTCTATAAATGCGATTAAACTCTTTGTTGCACCAACCGAACCAAAGCCATGACGGTCGAATAACAGACTCTTTATTCCGTGCAAAAGAACATCTTTTTGATTCCCGATTTTGTACAATACTGATTTCCCCGGTCTTTGCGCCCGACCAAATGCAATGATACTTTCATGTCCATTTTCCAACAGAACAACACCTATATTCTCAGCAATCCGCCCTGTAGAACCGGTATTTGCCACAGAATTAATCTGTATTATCTTCATTTTATATTTGAGTTATTCGAAAATCGAATAATAACTTTTCAATATTACACTATCGTTAAACTCTTTCGATTTTATTTTTGACTGCTGCGTATAATAATCCACAACACTCTGATTATCTGCATACTGAGTCATATTATCGGCTAAACTCTGCGAATCCGGCTCTGCCATTAGCCCATACCGACCCTCTGCGACTAATTCCCGACAACCACTACAATTTGTTACCACCACCGGTTTACCCAAAATCATAGCTTCGCATAGAGCTGTAGGTAATGCTTCTGAAACAGACGACATCACAAAAACATCTGATGCAGCTAAATAAGGATAAGGATTGGGGACAAAACCAATAAATTCTACCACCGATTGCAATCCAAGCTCTTCTACCAATTTTCCCAATTCACTGCGAAGAAACCCTCCACCTACAATTTGTAATTGAATATGTTTTCCATTGTTTATGATAATAGAAACCGCCCTTATCAATGTTTCATATCCCTTAACCGGAATTAAACTACCGATTGCCACAAAACGTAAAACATCAGAACGCCCTACTTCAAACGCTTTTGATTTTTCAATCACACCCTTTACGTTCAACACATTATAAACTACTCGCATATCAGAGAATTCACCGAAAACGGTTTTAAACTCATTCATCGAATCGTTTGACACAAAAACGATTGTATCCAGTCTTGAGTAGCGATATTTTTTTAGTTTTTCCCGATAAGATTCCCGTTTATAAAACTTAGAGAAGTTGTTGTACGAGCTGTAGGATGTATGCACCCAGGCCACTCTCTTTTTTGCTCCCTTAATAAAGAAGAGCAAGTCAGTAAAATTACTGTCTATAAAAGAGATAGCAACATCATATTCTCCCGCTATTTTTTTGGAAATAACCCGTTTGAACAACCCATAAAATCCAATTTTCTTTTGCAAATACGCCAAAATTCGCACCAGTAACACACTATTAAATAATATGGTTATTTTCACGGACCGGGGAATCTCTTTAAAATAAACTCCATCGTTTGCAACTACACAAAGATCAATATCGTACTTTGAATAGTCAGCCTGATTGAGAAAATTAACCAATGTTCTTTCGGCACCTCCACCAGCAAGTGAGGGTATAAGGAATAGAATTTTTTTCTTTTTCATTGTTTGATTAACATTAATCCACCAACCTGATCAGTTGACATAAACTCGACATCAGGCCAGATATGAACGATTTGAAAGAGCAACTCCTTTAAATGTTTCAGATTTATATTTCTGTTTTCCGGATTGATTGAGCCCATATAATTCAATCGATGAGAGCCTATTACGGCCGGCTTACCCCAACGAAATGCCGTCTTAATCCGGTTCAGAGTCTCTGCCTGATTATACCCGGAGGCAGCGGGTTCAAAAAACACATTGCGTATTATATATCGTTGCCCCCAACGATTTTTCTGACCCGTATAATGTTTCCTGTATATAAAATGATGTCCGTTATTAATTGTGGGAATCAATTGATTGGGAATTCCCTGCATATAACGTACACCGTTTTCTGACAAAGTTTTTTCGATATCCGGGTGCCAAATATAACAATTGGCTATAAAAGATTCGGATTGATAACCAAAGATATCGCGAAACAGCTCAGCTCCGGAAGTTATTATATGATGTTTTTGCACCAATTCTTCATCATAAAAAAAGTCCAGACCTTCCATATATGCATATTTCAAAGTTGAAGGTTCAGAACTTATGCTGATCATCCTGTTTTCGAATGCTTTGTGCAAAAGGTTATCGCCCGATTGCAAACCCTTCATCCATTGATAAACATTGAGATGTTCGCGCCCATGAAACTGCGGACGAATAAGCCCGTTTTCCATACCACTAGCCAATAATTCCATAACCCGATTGCACTCTGGCCTCTGCTTCAATGTCTCTGGGAAAGGCTCGTACGCATAGGATTCAAAACCTGCCTGTTTTATTTTTTCAAAATCAGGATTGGCAACCACGTAGTTGGCGGTCAATACAGCCCCACTACCATTCTTATCTCTCACCGAATCCAATGTGGCAAGAAGCATCTCCATATCCTCATTCGTCTCAAGAGAATCAAACTTCAGATAAGGATCCCTGTTAACTTGGTACCCTTCTGCCAACAATGTATTATACACATCAAGCGATGGCATACGGATACTTCCCCAATCGTCGCTTTCGATAACAACTATCTTCCGATTCGTTCGCCAACCGGGAATATTAATCAGATTTCTCAGAATATCTTGCCGAAAACTCATTTCTGCTGTAATAAATCACCTAATTGACTGGATGTCATAAAAATAACATCAGGCCATAATGTTACAATTTTCTTTACTAAAACCGATAGCTGAGAAAGCCCTCTGTCCCGGTTTGCAATATTTAGTCCGCCAGTATAATTAACACGATGAGTGCTGATTACAGCCGGTTTGTGCCAGCGAAATGCTGTCTGAATATCAGACAAACAGCTATCTACCCAGTCTGTTTTCAGATTAGATGAAGGTTCAAAAAAAGCATTGCGGGTCAGATAGATTTGTCCAAACCGGTTTTTTTGACCTAAATAGTGAAAAACACGCCTTGTTTTCCCATCACCCAAAGGCTCTGACTGAATCTTTGATGCACCAATATATTTTATACCATTATCGGAAAGTACAGGCTCCAGACTATTGTTAAACGGACCGTTTGTTGCAACAAAGAATGACGCTTTATATCCCCAGATTTTTTCAAACAACCTGAGCCCATCCGCTATTACTGTTTTTTGATAGGTTATTTCTGAGATATTTTGCAAATCAAACGCAGCCTGATAAGAAACCGGATGAACAGGCTTTGCCGGTGTGATACCGTAGACCATCTCGTCAAATGCAGCCAACGTATCCGGTTCATTTAGTCTTAACGCAGACATCCAGTTCTGCACATTCAGATGTTCACGACCGTGAAACTGAGGCACAAAGATAGATTGTTCTATACCTTCTT
>CAZHNZ010000057.1:0-24977 GCA_964534355.1 uncultured Parabacteroides sp. | reverse complement strand
GGTTATTTATATTTGCGAAAAATTGATGGTTTTATATTTGCTAATTACAAAAGGATTGATAATGAGCAGAAAGGTGATCCGGCGATGTACAGACGAGGCGCGCCTCGTCTCTTCAAAACGGATAGCCCGGCCCGAGTAGGCGAGGGGGCGCCCTGATAAGCGATGGAAAAAGTTTTTCTGTTTTGTTTTGCAATGAGGTAGGGTAAATAGAGGTGATGGCGGTTGTGTGATATGTGTGGAATATGTAATGATTACAGATTTATGAGGATTGTAAATTGAAAGATGAGTATATAAAAGAGAAATATTAATATTATAATAATGAGTATGAAGAAGTTAATGTTTTTGACCCTGTTTGTGTGGGCGTCTGTGTTGTCGGCGATGGCGTGTCATTTTGAGTTTACCACGGAGGGTGGGGAAAAGAAGAGTTGCAAGGCCGGTGAAGAGTTTGTGTTGACGGTGAAACTGGTGCTTACACACCGCAACTGCACGGTGGCTGCATCGCAGACGAAATTTAAAACCGATGGTATTCAGGTTTTGGGGGCCAAAGATTGGGTGCAGGTTTCGCCTACTACTTTTACCCGTCAGATAAAGGTGAAAGTGCTGGATGATGGTAAGAAAAAAGTATCGCTTTTGGCTACCCGTACGTGTGACAGGGATGGTGGAAATGGTTTATTTACCCTTGATAAATAGAAAGATGAAGAGATCCCGATTGTTGTCTTTGCTGGTGTTGTCGGTGCTTGGTTATAGTCTGGCAGATGCGGCTGTGTCGCAGGCAACGGCCGACAGTATTCAGAATATTCTCAACCACAGGGCCGGACAGGTTTGCGATCAGTCGTGCTCACTCTACGCGCAGGAGCATAATGGTGCGGGGCTGACCAATACGCTGTTTATTTCGGCGTTGTTGGTGTTGGGTACAATTTGGTTGTATCTGACGTACAAAAAAAGATACATTATTGTATTGGGTACGGTGCTTGTTGTGGCTGTGGCGGGTACTTATTTTGCGCAACCCTATTTCAGGAGTAAAACACCGCCCTCGAATTGTCCGGAATTGCAGGTAAAACCGCGTGCCGTAGTGGATACTGGTTTTGCGCCGGTGTCGGGAGGAGAGTTTGAAAAGTCGGATGAATTTTCGTCGGTGGATGGTGGTGAGTTTCAGTCTGCCGACAGCGTACAGACCGCAGTGGCCGGTTTCGGGAATACGGATGAGCCTGAAAAGCCCGATTACAGACAGGTTTATGAGCCAATTGTCGTGTTTATGATACTGGGTCTGATTGGCTTTTTGATCCGGTATGGTTGGTTTCGGCAGACAAGAGCACTTTTTTTGCTGGGCGGACTGGTATATCTGGGCTTTTACAACGGTGGATGTCCCTGTTTTATATCATCGTTTCAGAATACGGCATTGGTTTTGTTTGGTGTTGTGGTGAAATGGGAGTCGCTGGTGTGGTTTCTGATGCTGATACCTGCGGCTTATCTTTTCGGACGGGTATGGTGTGGCTGGCTTTGTCATTTCGGGGCGTTGCAGGAGTATCTGTTTTCGTCGCCCAAACTTAAAATATGGAGTAGTGGTAAGGCGCAACAGGTGATAAAGTTGGTGCAGATTTCTGTTTTTGTGCTGTGGATATTGCAACTGCTGGTGACCAAAACCAATCTGTGGTGCGAGTACGATCCGTTTAAGGCGGCTTTTAATCTGATGGCAGCCAATGTGACAGGGTATGTTTTGCTGGCTTTGTTGTTGCTGTCGTCGGTGCTGATATACCGGCCCTTTTGTCGGGCACTTTGTCCGGTAGGGCTTGTGCTGGGTGCGATATCGAAAATCCCGGGCGCGAGGAGGTTGAGCAAATCGGAGGCTTGCGTTAATTGCAAAAGCTGTAACAATAATTGTAACCAAAAGGCTATGATACACGAGGATAAAAAGACTGTGCTACGCCATGAAGATTGTATATTGTGTGGCGAATGCATGAAAAGTTGCCACAAAGATGCGCTTAGTGTGGACTGGAAAAAGCTGAAAGGCAAAGGAGGAGCAACGCTGATGATACTGATGCTTTTATTCGCTACTTCGGCACATGCGCAGTGGGAATGTCCGTCGCGTTTGGGCGGAAGCCTGAAACCGATAGGGGCAAGCAATCTGATGTGGGCCGGGGAACTGACTACCGGTGCCGGCTATGTGGGTAACTATGGCGTGGGTAATGCGATGGGTTTTGTTGGGCTGGATTATAGCAAAAACAAATATACTTTTTATCTCGAAGGTGGTGCAAAAAGCTGGCTTCGGTTGGATGAGGTGAACTACAATAATCAATCTTCGTTTGGGATGCGTGAAGCATTTTACCGCTATACGGGAGATAAAAACAGGGTAACGATTGGATTGCAGTCTATGCGGGGTCAGGATCACTTTCTGCTCAACGAGCGGGTGGCCGGAGTGAACTATCAGGGCGCCTTTGGCAGTTGGACGCTCAATGCTCTGGGAGGCTCGGTGATGAACCATTTTGCGCGAAACGGAACCTTTTGTACGCTGGGTTACCTCTACAATATTGTGCCTGGCCGGGAGCGTGCGCTTATCGGCCGGTCGTTTGGCCAAACCAATTTGGCTATGCTGACGCTCAGTTACAAACCTTCTCAGAAAAAGGAGAATGTAGATGAGTTTGGTACCGGAGATATTCTGTCAGGTGAGGTAAAACCATCTCTATTTTCGGTAAAAAATGCCGGCGCAGTGGCTTATACAGAGTTTGGGTCGTGGACAGAAAATAGTCCGCTGTTGGCCGGATTATTTGCCGAACTTTCGTTGTCGGGTGTGACCGTAAAGCCTGAAATCCTTTTGCAGTCGGCCACCAACAATCAGGCTTTGCTCTATTCCGTTTCTGCCGATAAGCAGTGGAGCTGGAACAATGGACAGATTACAAGGCTCTATTCCCGCTATCTGGGATACAACGCAATAGATCGGGGTGCAGTGCCGGTGAATTCTTTCAGCAATGTGTTTGCCGGAGAGGTACTTCGGCTCGATGCCATCGAAATGCCGTTTCTGCAAATGGGTCTCAAGCACTCTTTTCCCCGGTTGAAGGCATCGGTGAAACTACAATATGCCATGCAGACAGGTGTTGTGAATGGTTATCTGACCGACCCTTTTGGCGGTGAGATCAATCCGTGCCGCATGCAGGAGCTCGATTTTACATTGAGTAAAAATCTGGGTAAATATGTATTAATCAATGCTTCTGTCGGTTCGCTTACCTATCCGACCATGCCCTATACGGTAGTGTATGAGAAAACCCGATCGCTTTGGGCAAAGGCTGAAATGAGAATTACTTTTTAAAACCAAAATGATATGAGAAACAAAATTTTTTCTGGTCTGTTTTTGCTGATAATTTTGGCATGGACCGTAGCTTGTACCAAAGATGATCCGGTGACATCCACTACATCACCCACCACTACAACAACTACCACGACTACGACCACAACTACCGGTGGTACCACCACCACAAAAAAAGTGTATACTGTGAATGCAAACTGCAACGGATGCGGACATTGCAGCGGTTCGTGTTCTGTAGGAGCACTCAGTTTTTCGGGTGGAAGAGCTGTTATTAACGCTTCGCGCTGCACCGGTTGCGGCAACTGTGCAGCCCGATGCAGCAGAGGGGCTATTACATCGAACTAAAAACGAAGAATAATGGAAAAATCAATGAGAAAATCTGTGGCCATCCTGTTTGTGCTGGTGCTCACCACCCTGATCGGGTTTAATGCCTGTCAGAAAGACGGAGGTGCCTATTCGGTCAATCAATCGGCCTGCACGGCTTGTGGAAAGTGTAGTGGTGCCTGTCGTTACGGCGCAATTTCATTTGGATCAAACGGCAAGGCTACTATAAACGCATCGAAATGTGTGGGATGTGGAGCATGTGCCCGTGTCTGTCCATCCGGAGCTATTTCTAACTGATAATTTGGGAAACAAGAATGAAGAACTGGATAGGATTGCTCTTTTTGCTCACCGTTTTGCTGATGATCGGGGTCAACTCGTGTCAGCAAACCGGTAAGCCCTACACCATCAATCAGCAGAAGTGTACGAAGTGTACCAAATGCATTCCTGCATGCGGGTTTCATGCCATCACCCTGGTGAACGATACCGTGCGCATCGATTCCCGCAAGTGTGTGGGATGCGGCGAATGTGCACTTGTCTGTCCGTCGGATGCCATAATTGAAAAACCCGGCTCGGAATGAAAACTTCAGTCTGGCATATGCGAATACCGATGTTCGCCGCCGCATTTTGCATCACACTTTTGATGTCGGCACAGGTGCGCATAGATTATACCAACGGACGAAAGACTACCTATCAGCAGGGCGACCGTGTAGAGCTGAGCATCACTCTGCGCTGTGTGCCCGAAACCTGCCTCAGTGGTATGCGACAATCAAAAATATTCCTCAGCGGACTCGGTATGGTGTCGCAAACCGACTGGAAGCAGTTGGGGACGGGTTTGTTTCAGAAGCAGATAAAGGTAGAGATAACAGACGGAAAAACCAAAGAGTCAAAACTCACCGTCATGCGCCGGGTCGATAAAGAGTCTCTGTTCCGGCAGGAGATATTTAAAACAGAGTAAACAGAGTAAACTCAATAAAAACAAACACTAAATATGAATACTCAGGACAGAACCCTTCGGTTGAAAAAAGAGCAAGATCAGAAACTGATAGCCCGAATAGTCGTTTTCTCGGTAATAGGCATCACCGTTTTGCATACAATCTATATGAATATTATGGGGTTCACCTCGCTGAGTCACGAAGCCTGTGTGGTCTATTCATCCGTTCCGAGGTGGGTGTTTTATCTCTACGAAAATATACTCGAACTTTTCATTGTCGTGGTGCTTGGCGTATTAGCCGGCGTTGTGGCCGAGCAATATTTTCGAAAAATCAAACGCTTTTATCCCAAAAATCAGTTGCTGGCATTCACTTATGGAGCTATACTTCCCGTTTGTTCGTGCGGAGTGGTACCACTCATCGACTCTATGAAGAAGCGCACTTCGCTCAAAGTCATCATCACCTTTGTGATAGCCGCACCGCTGCTCAATCCCTACATCGTCTTTGTTTCGTTCACAGTTTTGGGGCTCAAATACACCCTGTTGCGCGTTGTTACATCGTTTATTCTGGCCGTTTTTTCGGGCTGGGTGGTTGAGTGGGCTGCGCAACGACTCAAACTCACCGAATGGGGAAACTACGAAGCCTGCGTCACCGATTGCAATCCGGTGCTCGACCGCGACCCATTTGTCAAAACAATCAACATTGTGCGTCGCCTGATGCCCTACATTATTGTGGCCGGACTACTGAGCTTTCTGTTCGCCTTTCTCAATCCGAAACAATACCTCGAAACATTCAGTTTCAACCACGAACCCTGGGCCGCCATGCTCATGACCCTCGTGGGCATCCCCATCTACGTGTGCAACGGCACCGACGTCATTTTCCTCAAACCGTTGCTGGCTTACACCGACCTGTCCATGGGAAGCGCCATTGCCTTTTCACTCAGTTCGTCGGCCATTTGCATCT
This sequence comes from uncultured Parabacteroides sp., assembly GCA_964534355.1. GTDB lineage: Bacteria > Bacteroidota > Bacteroidia > Bacteroidales > UBA7332 > CAXXIC01. Next base: position 19,460 of record CAZHNZ010000057.1, on the reverse strand, counting down.
CATCCATCGCTATGCTCATCCGTTTTCTGGGCAAACCCCTCACCGCTGTGCTCACTGCCACCATTTTTGTGTTGGTTGTGCTTATGTCTTTCATTATCAATCTCTTTGTCTAAATTGTTTTGACGTTTTTCAGGATTTTACCATTTGCTAAACGGTATATTTTTTTTATTCAGGCTGATTATGTAAAATCCTTTTTTTAGAGAAATCATTTCAGCTGTAGTGTGAATAATGCCGGATACAATACGTTTTCCACTGTAATCATTTATAGAATAACTCGTGCCAATATATTCGTTGGATGAAACCAGAGAAATTCCTGAATATGTATTGATGATTTTTAGATTAGATTCTTTGATGTGATTTATTGCGCTTGGTTTGTCTGGCGCAACAAATACCAGATACTGAGTAGAGGTATTCAGATTACCCTGTGTATGGTTTACCCCGCAGGATACAACGTCATCTTTTTTGAAACTTGCCTCAAACAGAGTGAGACGGGTGTCATTTACGGCAATGCTCAGGTCGGTTTTGGTGTATTTGTTTACCAGCCAGTCCGGTCGTATAAGTCTGTCGTCGTGCGCAATATAGACCTTGCAGTCAGTCTGTAAAGAAAAAGTAAGCATTGGATTGCTGGTATAGTTTTTATAGTCGTTTTTCCACACCACATATTCTGCATTGGCTATCTCGGCGGGTACATTCGTAAAGTTATAGCTGCGGTCGTTGTATATTTTTTTGCCAACAGCCGGATTTGTTTCCAGCGTAATAACATTGGTAGCAATACCCGAAGAGAGATTCTTGATGTATTTCCCGGTCAGATTCAAAGGTCCGTTACGCAGAGTGCCGATAAATTCGCGCAGGCTCGCTGTGGTGGTATTTCTGAAGGCGAGATCTTTGTACAGTGTTGCGCAGGAGGGATTATTGGTCTTCAGATTATTGAAGTTACTCCAGGTGTTATCGTATTCAACAATCAGGCTGTCGATCTTTACGCGGTTGGTCAGAGCCGATTGAGAGAAGTTTTTCAGTTCGAACGCAATAGCATAGATTTGGTGAAGATACAACCCGTATCGGGCAGAGACGCGCATAAAATCGCGGTTGACGGCGTCGGGAAGATTTATTTGGTCTGCCAGAGTGACAATCTCATTCCAGAGAGTGACGGCCTCTTTCTTTTCGCTTAGCACGCGGTTGAGTGCTACTGTATTTGCAGGCAGAACGGGCGGTGCGCCAATATAGTGGTCGCGGGTCCACCATTGGTCGGTATCGGCAAACGTAGAGCGACGGCCACGAATAACCGCTTGTGCCGAGTAGATGGCCAGTTTGCGGAAGCGGACCAGGTCGCCTGTACTGAGTTTGAGCACGTTTGTGACGTAGTCGTTGAACACCTCTTCCTCTGAGCGGGTCGGATTTTGTGCCCAATGGCTCATGACCCATGTGTTGAGTTCGTTCCAGAAATCGTTGCTCATGTAGGGACCATCCCAACCTCCGCCTTTCGACCAGGTCCATACACCTGAAAAGAGCGGACTCTTCTGATACAACTGTTTCAGGCTCTGAATTGTACCGGCGGCCATTGTATTTTGATACTCCTCGAACCCGTTTATTACACCATCGGCAATGTAGTTGGGGAATGCACCTTTGCCCTCGTATTCACGGGCACACTGCACCTCTACAATTTGCTTGTGGCGTCCGGCTCCCAATACTTTGCTGAACGGATTGCCCCGGTGGAAGTCCCCTTCGCAATGTTTTACGCTAAAAATAAGATTGTCGTGTGGCTCTATGGCATTGCTGACCTGGTTGTAAGTGGTCAGATTTGTATCGAAACTGAGCCAGGTACGGAAAAAGACCTTTTTATTTAGTTTCTGACACACCTCCTCGCGCAGAATCTGAATAAGCGGGACGATGGTGGTGACAGACGATTTATTGTCGATACCGCCTACATGATAGGGGGCATCCTGCATGTAGGTTTCGCCAATGCGAACCACAATGCCATCGAGCTGAGGAAATTCCTGAAACATCATTCGTATTTCCAGCCGAAGCATCTTTTGCGTGAGTGTATCCTGAATGTTTTTGAACGAGGTCTGCATGCCATATTTTTCTACCAGACGTTTGGGGAACAGTATCAGATCGGACATGCAATAGACCTGAAGTCCGGCCTTTTTGGCTTCGTCGTATTTCTTTTTTGTCTCGGCCGCCTTTTCGTCTACCCAAATGCGTTCGGTAGTCCCTGCCGGCAAAATATCCGGGTCGAAGCTATTCCAGTTGAGACCCAATACGCCCGAATCGAACAGGAAAAAGACTTTGCCATTCATGCCGACCGATTTGATGACCTCCGGATTGTCGTAATTCGTTACAAATCGCACTTCACCCGGGTTGTGGTGTACCATATCGAAAATGTAGGGAAGAGATTGAGCACGGGTCAGAGTGCACCATATCAGAAGTACAAGGAAGGCTGTGTTTTTCATACAATTGAGCGTAAGAGTGAGGTCGCAAATGTACAAAATAACGAGCGACCTATTGCAACAAAAAAGGCCACATTATGTAAATAATGCAGCCTTTCTGTCTATTGAATACGAAATCTATTTGATCAGGAACTGAGAGCTGATAGATTCGTTGGTATAAACCCGTTTGATGGTTTCTCCGATAAGTTCGGCAACCGACAATATGGTTGTTTTGCAACACTCTTTCCGATAAGGAATACTGTCTGTGAAAATAATTTCAGTCAGTTTTGAGTCCAGCACCCGTTGAGTGGCCGGATCAGACATAACGGCATGACTCGAAATCGCGCGTACCGAAGTGGCTCCGGCAGATATCATCAGGTTAGCCGCTTTGGTGATGGTGCCGGCGGTATCCACCATATCATCTACCAATATAACGTTTTTGCCTTTTACATCTCCGATAATTGTCATATCGTCCACTTCGTTGGCTTTCGATCTTGATTTGTGACAAAGCACCATGGGTACGCTGAAATATTTGGCGTAAGAATTCACACGTTTTGATCCTCCTACGTCGGGCGATGCAAACACCAAATCGTCGAGATTGAGCGATTTAATATACGGAATAAATACGGAAGAGGCGTAGAGGTGATCTACCGGAACATTGAAAAATCCCTGAATCTGATCGGCGTGCAGGTCCATGGTAATCAACCGGTTGATACCTGCTGTGCTGAGCAAATCAGCAATCAGTTTAGCACCGATAGAAACACGGGGTTTGTCTTTTCTGTCCTGACGTGCCCAACCAAAATAAGGAATAACCGCGATGATAGATTTAGCGGAAGCTCTTTTTGCAGCATCAATCATCAACAATAACTCCATCAGATTGTCTGAATTTGGATACGTAGATTGAATGAGAAAAACATAGGCTCCGCGGATAGACTCTTCGAATGAAACTCCAAATTCACCATCTGCAAAGTGAGTGATATTCATTTTTCCTAACTTGCATCCGATGCTTTCACAGATCTTTTCAGCTAAATATTGGGAATTGGTACCCGAGAAAATTTTGAACGGTTGGTTTTGTTCCATTACGGTCTTTGTTGTTGTGGTTTGAATGTGGGTGCAAAATTATATATTTTAATTATGTTTTCGTATAAAATCGGCCTAAAAAATTACAAACTTGTTTCAAGTTGCTCTTTTTTAACTGTTTGATATAAGTTATAAGTTTTAAGTTATAGGTTATAAGTTTTAGGTTGTACGTTATACGTTGTACGTTCTAACCGTCTACTTGTCTACTAGTTTACTCGTAACTCGTAACCCGTAACTAATAAATTACACTGAGGCTTACTGAGAAATATTGAGTTACACTGAGTTTTTGTTACCTGTCTACTAGTTTACCTGTCTACTCGTCTACTAGTTTACCCGTCTACTCGTAACCCGTAACCTGTAACTCGTAACCAGCCAATCATTCCACCAAAAAACACTTCATAATTACACCCGAATTAGCTTTGATATCCACATCGAAAGGCTTGGAAGAGCTCAGTTCCTGAGTCACGCTGTTTCCGGTGCAAAGGTCTGTAAAGTTGAGCGTTACACCTTCTCTGATGTTCAGAAACTCGAAAGCATGAAGAGGGATATTTATTTTCACAGCTACATCTTTGTCGTCGAAGTTGCAGGCAATCAGCAACATCTCTTTTTCGAATTTCCGGATAAAAACATACTGTTTTTCGGGATTGAAGGCCATGTTGTGGTAGTTCACATACATCAGGTCGTAAAATTCGCCTTTGCGAATAGAAGCCTCTTCGTTGCAAATGACCAGAATTTTGTTGTACATTTTCCTCAAACACTGCTGTTCGGGTGTTAATTTTGCGGTGTTGCATTTTCCCTGATTGTACCAGTTATTGGTGGTAGATGGATTCCAGTAGTCGAAAATAGTTGTTCGTCCGTCTCTGCCACTAAAGCCCTCGAAATCCATCCCTTTTTCGCCCAGCTCCTGTCCGAAGTAGAGCATAAACGGCCCTTTATTAATGGTCGCAGAGATGATAAGAGCCGGAATTGCCTGAAACGGATCGCCCAAAAAGTAATCGGAAGCTACGCGTTGCTCGTCGTGGTTTTCGAGGAAGTTGAGCATTCGGCTGTCTATGCCGCCCAACGATTGCCAGCAACCCGTAATGGCCGATGCAGGTGTATATCCTTTGCTGATAGATTTGAGGGTGTCGTACAGCCCCACTTTGTCGTAGAGGTAATCGAATTTTCCGACAAAAAGGTAGTTGTGGTATTCGCCCGGATTATAGACCTCAGCGATAAACATAATCTCAGGGAATTTGGCTTTAACCGCCGGAATCACCCATCCCCAAAATTCGACAGGAACCATTTCTGCCATGTCGCACCGGAAACCATCCACCCCTTTTTCGGCCCAAAAGAGAAGAATATCCTTCATCTTTGTCCACGTATCCGGAATGGGGTAGAACGATGATTTTCCGCCCGTATAGTCAACACCGTAGTTTAGCTTCACCGTTTCGTACCAGTCGTTTCCGGTAGGGTAGGCGTGGAAACAATCGTTTCCGGTGGTTTTGGCCGGTTGCTCCAAATAAGGTTGGTCGGGATGCTGTATGGCAAAGCGCGGCGAAAAACGCTCGCCGGGCAGGTAGTAAAAGTTGTTTTGATTGTCGAATGACTTTTGTGTATTGTCGTTTTCGCCAAAATCGGCAATGCCTTCGGGTTTGGCATCCGAATGGTACTCGCGTGCCAAATGGTTGGGCACAAAATCTATGATTACCTGTAAATCTTCTTTGTGGGTCCGTTTCACCAGATTTTCGAACTCCTTCATGCGTTGATTGACATCGGTAGCCAAATCCGGATCTATATCGTAATAATCTTTGATGGCGTAGGGTGAGCCTGCATTTCCTTTTACTACGTTGGGGTTGTCTTTGTTGATAGCAAACTGCGAATAGTCGGTACGTGTAGCGTGTTCAATCACGCCGGTGTACCAGATATGCGTGCAACCGAGGGCTTTTATCTCCTGTAAGGCTTTGCCGGTGAAGGCGGAAAATTTACCACATCCGTTCTCTTCAATCGTTCCGTTGGGTTTGCAGGTCGTGTTTGTATTTCCGAACAGGCGGTTGAGAACCTGATATATAATTAATTTGTCTTTCATTTTTTTGTATTTAAAATAGGTAATGCTGATGTTAAGCTATTCATATTTAATGATGCAACAGGCATAATTATATAAAGCAACTCAATATCAGCTTATTAATAAAAATAGAAATGCGACATTGTATTTCGCTCATTCCTTAAAATTTGAGCGAAAATAGGTAAAATAAATCAGATGAGCAAATTACATCTCTATATTTCTATTGGTTTTGTCACTGTACGGGAATAATTCGCCCCTCTTTTGAGCTTTGGAAAGCGGCTTCGAGCAAGCCAATCATTTTCAGATTGTCGGATGCCGATACCGGTGTTTGCGCACCGTTTCGGATGCAGTCGGCCACCTGATCGTAGTAGGCCGGATAGTTTCCTCGTTCGGTTTCGATGGGTTTTCTCACCACTTCGCCATCTGTTTCAGTATGCAGTATGCCCCGTTTTTCCAGTGGGTCGAGCCCGAATTGAGGATCGAAAGGCGGCATGCCACTGCGCAGCATAGCCTCTTGCGGGTCGAAACCATATTTCACAAAAGAGCCAAGAGAGCCGTGTGCTATAAAGCGGGGTGTCTCTTCGCGCATCAGATAACCGGCTGTCAGACTGACCTGTACATCGGGGTAGATCAGTAATATATGGAAGTAATCATCCACCTGACCGCGGTCGCGCAATGTTTTGATTTGGGCAAATACTCCCTCGGGCATTCCCAACAGTTCCACCATCTGATCGACCAGATGCGAACCCAGATTGTAGGTTGTACCCACAAACCGATAAGCTGTCTCTTTCCAGGTGCCCTGAATGGGAACGTTGCGGTAGCGTTGAAATCCGGAACGAATTTCCACCAATCGCCCCAGCTTACCGCTTTCGACAACTTTTTTTAGGGTGAGGAAGTCGCCATCCCATCGTCTGTTCTGAAAAACAGAGAGCATTCGGTGGTTGGCTTTTGCAATTTCTACCAGAGTGTGACCCTCTTCTACCGTAAAGACAAACGGTTTTTCCACCACCACATGTTTGCCCGCTTCGAGTGCCAGTTTGCAGTAATCGAAGTGGGTGATATCGGGTGTGTTGACCACAATCAGTTCGATATCGGCCACCGTAAGCAGCTCTTCGAAGGTGCGCACAATTTGTGTGTGAGGGTAGGTGGCAGAGGCTCTGTTCTGACTCCGTTCGCAAACAGCAGTAAGTTCAAACGAGGGGTGTTCAGCAATCAGTGGGGCATGAAATACGCTGCCCGACATGCCGAAAGAGGCCAGTCCGGTTTTAATGGGTTTCATCAATAGTCAGTTTTTCGGTTGAGGTAAACAGGGTGGTTTTTTCGAGCGCTTTTTGTGTGGCTTTGAAGCCTATTTCGCTGATTTCTTTGATATTGTCGAGGCTGAAGATGTTGTAGTACTGATCTTCCTCCGACTCAATATACAAATCGCACAGCTCTTTTTCGAGGTACGAGTTGGCTTTGAGCATCAGCCTGAAGGCGCGGTCTGTAATGCTGAAAATACTCTTTTTGTAGTCGGCACTGAGTCGGGTGGTCGCATTGATACCAATGACCTGTTTGCATTGTTTGCGGATAGGGATAACGGGCAGATTGCTCAATACGCCACCATCCACATAATTTACTCCGTTGATTATCCAGGGCTCGAACACCACCGGAATGCACGAAGAGGCACAAATAACATCCACCAGATTGCCGGTACTGAAAAATTCGGTTTGACAAAGATCGAAATTGGTAGCGGTAACCACAAGCGGTGTTTTCAGTGCTTCGAATGTTTTGGCCCGCAGGTGCTTTTCGAGAAACTTCTTCAACCCGTTGAGAGTAAGTATTCCCGCTTTGGGAATAGTAAACTCAGCCAGCGATGTGAAAGATTCTTTGGCGCAGATCTCTGTGATTTCGTCCAGATCGTAACCGTCGCAATAGAGTGCACCCAATATTGCCCCGGAACTCACACCCGAAATAATGTCGGGAACAATGCCGGCACCCGTCAGAGCCCTGAGTGAGCCGATGTGGGCAAAACCTTTCGCTCCTCCACCACTCAACACTACTCCTGTATCGAATTTTACGATTTCATCCTGTCTCATTATATGGCGTTTATTTTATCACCTGCTTTTCCATCTTTCCAATCCCGGAATCGAGCGGGTCGCCAGCCAGGCAAACAACCCGTTGATCCCACTCTTCTTCATCTCACGGATACAGAATTTCTGCATTTTTTCGGCTGTGTCAATTTCGGCCGGGGTCAGAAAAACTCCGTTCTCATAACACATGGAACAATACTTTTTGCTTATTGTTCCATCTTTTTCGCTGCCGCCTCCTTTTTTGTCTCTCTTTAGTGGATAACCGCAGCTTTGGCAAAATTTGTATTCTTTCATAGAGGTATTTTTTTTAAGACAAAAGCAGACTCCAAAACTAGCTGTTTAGGAAATCTTTAATTTTAGGATAAGTTAATAATTTATACACAAACAGGACTCCGCCAATAATCTGAATAATACCTGCGATGAACAACATAATACTTGCGCCAGGCATGTGTAGAATTTTTAACAGTGAAGCAATAAAGCCGATTGTAAAACCGATGACAAGAATGAGGAGAGCATGTTTTGTTTTCATATTATTTGTGGTGTAAATATGGGTTTTCTGAAAATTCCACCGTAAAATTAGTAAAGTTTTCTAAATACATCGAAACATTGCAAACTTTTTTCTCTTCCTGCCATTTCTGTATTTGTCTGGTGCGATGCCATCTGTGGTATATCCAAGAAGACAGAGTAGGCATTGTCTTAATGGTTTGAAATGGTTGGTCATTTTTGCCTGCATCACATTAATATGTGTTCTGTAATAGGATTTGATATTCTCAAAAGACCAGAGCAGTTGCACGCTGCCATCATCTGGTAGGCGTGGTTGTAACAAGTTTATCTGTTGGTGAAATTATTACGGCCAGTTTAAAATTACGCCGGTTAAAAAGGAAGCAGCATTGCAGGAGAACGAACATACAAACGATTTCAGTAAATTTACTCTCAACACAACACCGATTATCAGAGTCTCGGCCAGTACAGCAACCGTTTCGCTGATTATGATATACCAAATTCTTTGGTCGATGTAAACCGGGAAGATAAACCACAGGTAGGGCAAAGTGGCCATGCTTGCCAGTACACCTGTGGCGACTATTCGATAGAGGGTTGTATTTTCCGGCTTTATGGCAAAACGGCAAAGCAGGTATAGTACAACCGTCTCGATGGAAACCGTCAGTAGCAGGCTTTTCAGAAATAACAATTCGTAATCCATAAGTTATGCTTTTAATAGCTTTAGCTTAATCATATAACGTAATGTGGCAAACAGCGTGGCAGATGCCAAAAAGATAAGAGACAATACCATGATGTCGCTTTTCAGCCAGATCTCTTTTCCGAGGATGGAGGGCAGGGCACCAATGAATATGGCCACAGTTGTAAGACCAAAAGCCAGCCCCCTGTAGTTGGGCATCATCTGTAGCATGGCAATCAATGTGACGGACATTGTGAGATTGAGCGCAAATGTTCCGGATATTCCCAATAGTGGCACACCTGAATAAAACGCCAGCAGTGGGGCAGAGATGATTAATCCACCAATACCCGTTTTTAGCATTCCGATTTTGTCCGCTAATAGTCCACCCGCTACTTTACCCATGGCCACAGCTGATACAAGTATATAAAGCAGGGTTTTGTCCTCTTTCCAGGGAAACTCTACAGCCAATCCGATGGTTGAACGAACAACAATCGGAAGCATGATACAGGCAATCAGCAACAGGCTTATGCCTATTTTGTCTGTCGGGCTGTTTTCTTTGGTTCTGTTAAACTGTGGTGTTGGGGTTTGCAGAATAATTTTGCCCATGCTCAAAAGCAATATGGGGATTATCCACTCAACGGCAAAAGGCTTTGCGATGGCCAACCACCCACCAACCGCCAGTCCGATAGCCCCGGGAGCTGTGAATATGCCGGCATAGGTAGCTTTCCTTTTCTCCAGCGACAATACCAGGCTTCCGCCGCCAACGTGGTACAATGCATTTCCGATACCTGCTATTGAGATGGAAGTCAAAGGATTGTTCCAAAAGAGGTACGCAGCAGCAATTAGTGTCAATCCGATAACCGCAACAACCCTGGGATTTAGCTGTTTGTCCACCAGATAGCCAAACGGAGCCTGCATAGCAAACGCCAGCGCGTTGTACAGAAGCATGGCGAAAATTGGATTTTCGAAATCAAAAACGCCCAGCATCAGGAAAGCGCACGCAGCATCAACCAGAAAATGGGCTATCGAATAGACCGAAATGAACGCCGGTAGGTTGAATCTCTTATCCTGCTGCATATTCTGTTTTTGCGGAAACCTGTTTTACGGGGTCGGTATTAATATTTAAAATATTGAACAGAGTCGGGTTTTGCTGTTCCGGTTTCGCAATTAAATTTGTAGGTGATTTTTGTTAAATGCATATGATACACCCCATTTTTATCCTTTACCAGATCGTAGTCGAATGCAACTGTCTTGAATTCAACATAACTATAATCCTTATTTATTGGGGTATAATACAGTTTTTGAACATTCTTATCATTCTCCCAGTCAATATTGCGTATGCCTTGTTGTTTCAAATAATCCGATTTAACAACATAATTGATGGCACTCCTAATATTCCGGGAATAATAATTGCTGCTTAATGTGTAGACTTTTTTGAGATTTGGAGGCATGATATTTGTCGTATTAACCACAGCAATGTCCGGAAAACTGTTCAGGTTTGCTATTTTAAATAAAACAGATGCTTTTGTTGGTCTTGTGTCGATAATATCTGCCTGCAATCCGGTTGAGTAAATCACAAGAAAAAGAAATAAGATTTTTAAGTTTTTCATGTCTGTGTTTGTTTATGTATGAGTGTTTCTATTGAGTTCTTGTGTTATCTGTTTGGTAAATGTTTTGCTATTTTGCAAATAGTACCGCAAATTTAGTGAAGTTTTTTTAATACATCGAAATGTAGCTCTGTTTTTCATTTCCTACCATCCAACTGCTGATGAATGTTTTACTGTTTAGAAACGCAGATTGAGATACGTTATTGTGCGGTTTTATTTCTGTAAGGCATTGCTTTCTTTCGTATTATGTTAGTCTGTTAGTCTTATTGATTTAGTTTCACTTTGAATTGATTCGCCATTAATAAAGTATATTCTAATTGCAAATTTTACAAAGTCATTGCCTGTATTCTTTTTAAAGTTTATATAGAATCTGGAATGACCATATCCTCTGCCATATTTGTCCAGTGCTAAACCACGATAATTATAACTATGAATCAGTGAATCCATGGGTTGTTTCCATAAGAATGCGGGACTTTCTAAGCCATACATTGTAGTATCTAGTGGATATCCTTTTTCTATTCCCCATATATCCTTATTGCAAATAATCTCTATATCTTTGATCTTATTTACAAGCCCATTGATTTCATCTAAATAGTCATGGCAGGTAGTAGTGGCAAATGCTGATGTAGTTAAAGCATTGTAGGCTGTGTTCTTTTTTTCTACGTATTCCTTTCCTGATAATTCGCAGTTTATTCTAACGCTGTAAATGCTTTTTGTTGAGTTGTCCGGTAGTTCAACAAATTGATTGTCTTTGAGAACTGCCGAAATGCCGGTTATGTCATATGTGTATATTAATGGCACACATGGAGTGCAGGTTATGAACAAAGTCAATACAATTGTAAAATAGACCACTCCAATAATAATGATTTTTTTAGTCATAGGTTGAAAGCTTTTTTATTTTTGTTAGTTTTAGTTGTCGGAAATCATTATGTGTAGTTTAGTCGGTACGCTCGTAATATATGTTTTTTTTAATGTGTCTGGTTTCATTTGTCGGAATGCAATTGACTTGTGGCAAATGAAGTTTCAGTCCTGACGGTTTTGCAGTATTCTGCAGTATATCCAATATTACGGAGTGTTTAAATTGGTTTTATTTAGTTTGCAACCATTTAAGTGCCTTTTCAAATTCCAAAAACATTTCAAAATCAGTGTCTAATACTTTTCCGTTCGGGTCAATAAACAGGTAGTGGGGGACACCATTGAAGCGGAAGAGTTGCATGATACATCTGTGGGGATGGTAACCGAAGATATTTGTTTATTTGATAGTTCCGGTTTTGTCTCAGCCTTTGCCGAATGTATTTGAACTAAAAATAGAAAATATAGTAAGCAAAATTTCGAAATGAGATCTAACGTTTTTTTCATTTGAGATATTTTATTTTATGCTAGAAAGTTCATAGTTTGTGCTTCTTCCACCATCTTCACTTTTTGCTAAAATTCCTTTTTCGATTAAATCCTGAATGTCACGCAATGCGGTGTCCTGTGAGCATTTAGCGATTTTTGCCCATTTTGATGTGTTTAGTTTTCCAATAAAATCATCAAATAGTTTGTTGAGCATCATTCGTTGTCGGTTATTGAGAATTGTATCTTTGTTTTTATCCCAGAATTCAGCTTTATAAAGTATTTTTTGTACTGTTTCTTCGGTAGATGCGATAGCCTTATACAAGCAATTTAGAAACCACAATAACCATTCGGTTATATCGCCGTTGCTGTGTTGCACTTTCTGTAGTATTTCATAATACACTTTTCGCTCGACTAAGATTTGGCTGGATAAGCTGTAGAATCTTTGTGAGCTATCGTCTGCCCGGGCAAGAAGCAAGTCTGAAATTGTTCTCGCAATTCGACCATTTCCATCATCAAAAGGATGGATGATGATAAACCAAAAGTGAGCAATTGCAGCCTTTAGTACAAGGTCAATCTCTGTGAAGTTATTAAACCAATTTAGGAATTCATCCATTTCGGATTTTACTACATTTGGAGAGGGGGCCTGATAATGTATTTTTTCTTTTCCCATTGGCCCTGAAACAACCTGCATTTCACCGGTGCGATAGCAGCCGGTCTCAATTTTATGCATTCCGCTTCTTCCTGAAGGAAACAAAGCTGAATGCCAGCCAAATAACCGCTCTTCATCAAGCGATTGATTGTAATTTTGTGTTGCATCCAGCATCATTTCTACCACACCTTCAACATTTCTGTCTGAATATACCATGCCTGCATATTCTATCCCTAATCTTCTTGCAATAGAAGATCGCACTTGTTCATAATTTAGCTGTTCTCCTTCAATTTCAGATGATTTCAGAACATCAAGAGTTAATGTCGATAGAATAGCTTCTTCTTTTTCAGAAAACCCCAATACACTCATTTGGCCTAATAGTTTCCCTTGCAAATGACGAACTTTACCTAAAACGACTTGTATTTCTCGTTCATTCCAGGTAAAGTGTGGCCAACTTTCTGATTGATATATGTATTTTGCCATTAGAATATATTTTTGCGGTAAATATACAGCTTATTCTCCGCATATTTAATGTGAATAGGCGGAATATTCTCCGCATCTGTTTTTTTTACCCTTGTTGTTAGTGTCTCGGGGTAATCATTGAGGTCCGTTGTAAGCTTCTGGCACTGTTTCACCGGAATACACATCTTTGGACCTATATTGTTGAGCCTACGCTATTCATAGCCAAAATCACATCACAATCAAAACCTGCTAAAACAGGCCGCTTTCTCCATAATACTTCGACTCTCTTTCACTGCGTACATCACCGACAGCAAATCGGGTATGTAGTTCAACCGGTACTTCATGCCGGGTCGTACCGACCGCACGAAGTTCTATGTATTAGGGGCTAGGTGTTTGTTTATTCTATGTGTAATTTGTAAATCAATATATTAACGGGTAATCAAAATGTCGAATGTTTCACTTCCATTGTCGATTAAATAAGTCAATCGAATTTAAGACGATTAGATAGTTCTTATTTCCACTGAAATCAAAAAATATTTTCGGTTCATATATTTCAAGCCCCCAAAAACGGCCTAATGAATATGTCTCAAATGTTACCCAAATCCCATCAGAAATCATTTTTCTTTGTGTATTGCCAAATTCGTCTTGTTTGTCAGCATTTAGATCAGTCGATTTTAAGTCAAATAGTCCGCAAGATTTTAAAGAGTCAATTACAACTATATATGAATAAAATTCAACTCTTTTTTTTTGTGTGACATTAAATTTATTGTTTTTCTTTTTTCTCTGAATTTCGACTAAATCAGTCTGATTGGCTTTGAAGCAAATAAGTCGATAATTTACAACTTTACGCCAATAGGAATCTTCAGATTTCATTAAAATAAAGTCGCAGTTTTTTAAATTCTTGTCTAATTTAATATAATCGATAATGTCCGATTTAAATCCATTCGAGTCTATCTTAGGATAAGTTTGAGCAGACAAGTCAAACAAGCTAAACAATAACAAGACAACTATTTTATTCACTCTCATAACATCAGATTTATATAGTCTTAATTTTTTTACACTTGCCCCTAACGAGAGTCTGCGCAAAAACTCCCATTAATTTTCAAAAATAATAAAAGATCCGTTTATAGGCATGCATACCAGCTTAAATTTCAACAAAGACTTTGAATCCGAAAAATGGTGCTGGAAAGAATCAGCCTTTTTTGCTGGCACTGTTTTATTTAGTTTGCAACCATTTAAGTGCCTTTTCAAATCCCAAAAACATTTCAAAATCAGTGTCTAATACTTTTCCGTTCGGGTCAATAAACAAGTAGTGGGGGACACCATTGAAGCGGAAGAGTTGCATCATGTAATTAAAATCGTCGTTTGAGACATACAGAGAATGGCTCAATCCTTGCTCTTTCACGTACTTCTCATATAATTGAAAATTCGGTGACCACTCTTTACAAGTAATAAAAACAAAGGTAAAACGTTTGTCATTTTTGTATTTTTCTCTTGTCATCTTCTTCTGCTCAATTCCCCAACGGCATGGTCCACAACTGGTACCCCAAAAATCGACAAATAGATATTGTCCTTTAAATGGCGCTATCAATTTGCTGAAAATTTCAGCATCTTTCCCTTTGGGCAAAGATAGTGGTACCCATTTGGGAAGTGTACCAGACATTTTAGGGCTGCTAACTCCTGCGTCACTGCTTTGAATCTCATCATTTCCAAACCGGCTTTTTACAATTCGTAGTCCTTCCTGTTTTAGAAATGGATTTTTTATGCCTTCTGACAGTTTGTAGTAATAAGCGTAAGCATCATTTTTATCCATGTTCCGGATATCGGCAGAGATGCTTCTAACTTTAGTCACTTCGTAATTAAAATTGCCGGAAAGCTTCATCTCGCTTTTGAGCAGTGAATCTTTCTTATTCCAAATAGCTATACATAGTTCACTTGCCTTTTTTTGTTTCGGAAGATTTTTATAGGCATTGCGCATAACCGGATTGTATTCAAATCTGTTGATAAACGATTTGTAGCCGGATGAAATTATGCTGGTCGGATCATTTAATGGTAGTTGTTGAAGCATATGATAGAAATTTGTCGGAAGTTTGATGCCTGCATCATCTTTTGTTAATGCATAATCAATCAAATAGAATCCATTTTTTATCAATGCCTCATTCTTTTGAATCTCAATCGCTTTTTTTGATATTACATTTTCAATTAAAGCTTGTTTCACACGGGTTTCATTCTCAATTAAAATACTATCCATTACAGCCAGATACTCTTTGGGCGAATGTGTTCTCATAATCCTATAATGTCTGTATCCCAATGTTTTAAGCGGAAATGACAGTATGTCATAATTCAGTTTTGCCAACGGGCCTTTAAACAGCAGTATGCTGGCCGGATTTTTTATCTCACTAAAACCTTCTGTTTGTACACAATCTTTCCAGTCAAAACTCAAAGCCAATACCTGACCCGGTTCCAGATAAAGAGACATGAATTCTTTATCAAACGATATTGTTGTGAGTTGGGGATGATTCAGGGGGATGGTGCAAATAAACCGTCCTGTAGAGTCTATCTTAAAAATTAATGGCCTTATTTCTTTTGTCAGATTGTTGGTAGCATCAATATTTATTGTGTTAAAACCCAAATCCGACCTGTAACCCTTTATATAACCGACTACTTTGGCAGAGCCTTTTGTGAAAAACTGTTCTTTCGTGAGTAGTTTTTTTCGTTTGGCTTTACCCAGTTCTGCATCTATCCATAAAGATACATCTGTGGGGATGGTAACCGAAGATATTTGTTTATTTGAAAGTTCCGGTTTTGTCTCAGCCATTGCAGAATGCAATTGAACTAAAAATAGAAAATAGAGTAAGCAAAATTTTGAAATGAGATCTAACGTTTTTTTCATTTGAGATATTATTTTACAACATTTTCGTCGTCGTTAATTGATAATCGGTTGATTAAAGGATGGTTTCTTTGAATTGTTGTGGCCAGCCAGTCCAATGATAATCATCGTTAAGCAATGTTGGAATATCAGTAAAGTTTCCTTTCTGATCAATAAAACCCCATTTCCCATTCAATTTGACAGGTGCAATACCTTTGTAAAAATCATTTGTCCGTTCATAAATTAAGGGTATCACAATTTTTCCTTCCCGGTTAATATAGCCCCATTTCCCATTCTTTCTGACTGCCGCTAAACCCTCATGAAATGTAGATGTTAACTCATATTGCCAGTTTTCCATCAGTTGTCCCGATGTATTGACATAACCCCATTGGCTAAATTCTTTATCTAAAATCACAAAGGCGTAACCGTTTTCAAACTGGCCTATTCCATAATACTGAAACGGAACAACAACCTCACCTTTTTTATTTATGGCTCCACGTTTCCCATTTTTAGTTACAGTAGCTATTCCATTGCAAAAATTCTGAGCGCCTTCGTATATCAATGGTATAATCTCTTTTCCATTTTTGTCGATATAGCCATACTTGTTGTTACACTTAACCCAGGCTAATCCTTCGCGAAAGGACCAGGCTTCGTCGTATTTTATTTCTGTAATTTGTTTACCGTCTTTATCTATAAAGCCACATTTCCCCAATGAATCAGGGTATATAATGGCAAATTCTTCAGAAAACTCTGAGGCAAACTTATATTTACAGGGAATTATTTCTTTTCCATTTGGGTTTATAAATCCAACTCTGTCATTATATTGTACAGACGCTCTTCCGGATTTAAATCGGCCTGTCATTGAATTCTCATATTTAAAAGGAGATATTTGTTTACCCGATTTATCAATAAATCCCCATTTTCCATTTAAATTTACACGGGCATATCCTTCCGAAAAATTACCTGCATCGTCATATTTACATGGAATTATATTCACTCCTTTTACATTGATATAACCCCATTTATTATTTTGTTTTACACACGCTAAGCTATCCTGAAAATAGCACCCCGCGTCATAATCAGCATTAATAACAAGTTTACCACTTAAATCAGCATATCCAATTTTTCCATTTAAAATAAATCCGGCTGTTTTATTTCCGACTATTGGAATTAATTCCTGTGCCTTGATAGTATTAGAGATGGCGATAGACAGTATAATACCCATATAAATACCAATTTTCACTGGTGATATAAAGCGATTCATATGATTGCTAATTTATAAAAATTATTTCGATTCAGGCAACTCCATTTTTCAGTTGCATTCTCATTATTCTTTTTGTACACATGCCTATAACGTGAAACAGTACAAAAAACCATTTATTTTCCAAAAATAGTAAAAATTCTGTTTACTGACATACATAGTTGCTAAATTTTCAACATATTATAATTATAAGAATTGGGTTCTGAATTCCGGAATAAATGGCACTTTTTCACCGAAATACACACCTCTGAAACCTGCATTGGTATGAGTTTTTGTTGGGCACATGAGGTTTTTATGTCAGTTTTAAATGTCTCTGTTTAAAGATAATTCCACCAATCATAAAATAAAACATCGTTAAAACAACGATTGAAATTATCTCAGGAATAATGCTGGATATATCCATGTTCATTATCAGTGTTTTGTTTAATGCTGAAATGGCGTGTGTCGGTGTCATTAATCCCTGAATATTTATAGGATATCCAGCAATTGTAAACAACGCCTCGCTTTTTAACGGAAATGCTGCACCCGTAAAAAACATAAATAAAAACATAGGAAAATTACCGACAACCAACACTTCGTTGGTTGTTTTGGTTATCGCTGCAATAATCAGACTAAATGCAATAATTGATAAACTCGTCAAGCTGGCAATGATGATCATAATCAACAATGAACCCTCATACTTAAAACCAAGGATTATTGCAGTTAACAAAGTTAATAAGACAGAAATAATCCCAACAAGCAATTGAACAGAACCTATTCCTGTCAAAAACTCAAAAACATTTAGTTTCGACAGTGTTAAACGCATAATGGTTTTGTTTTCAACTTCGGATACAAATGCTATACTTGCAGTGAACATCAGCATTATTAATGATACAATAAGAATCCCGGGTACAATCATATCAAAGCTACTTGCAGTTGCCGAAGTGCCCAATGCCGTTTCTTTTAAATTAACTATCCTTTTATTATTGGTTGTATTCAATGTGAAATCATTTATTATTTCGTTTGCCCATACTGCGCTAATCAAATAATTGGTATTAGTCAAGTCACCAACAATTTCAACATTAACCCCGGAAGTGCTGTCAGCTAATTTCCGTTTTTGTATTGACTGAGAAAACGAGGTGTCAATAATAATCAAAGCATCGGCTTTTTTATTTTTCAGGCTTTCAATGCCAAATGTTTTATTTGTTACCTGATTTACTGTAAAAGGGAAAGAGGCTGTATCTCTTTTGAAATTTTTAAAATACCCTATCAAATTATTACCATGATTTATTACTTGCTTGTTAACCAGAACTCCTTTATCCTTATTGGCAATCAAAACAGTATATTGAGGTTTTGAGGTTTCCATTATCAGAAAATATACGAAAATAAAAAACGGCCCCATTGATAACGAAAGCAAAAGCACCCAATAGCTTCTGATTTGCTCTTTCAGACTTTTTATAATTATGCTAATTGTTTTCATTGTCTTAAATATCTACCTGTTAAATGAATAAATACATCTTCCAGCGTATATTCCCTAAGTTTTATTTCTGCAATTTTTAATCCGTTTTGTTCAGCAATGTTTTTTATTACAGGCAACTGTTTAATAATATTTGAATGCTTGATAAATACAGAATCTGCATTTATTGTAATACTCATATTAAGCAACTTCATACTATCTGATAATGACTTTATCGAATTTTCAGGATTGCTTTCAAAAACCAATTCAAGAATATCTCCCTCACCCACAGTTCTTTTAAGATTTAACGGGGTGTCTAAAGATAGTAGTTTTCCATGGTCTATTATCGCAACTCTGTCAGACAACCTTTCTGCTTCATCCATGTTATGCGTTGTCAGTATCACTGTCTTTTGTTTGCTGTAATTTCTAATAAAATCACGAACTAAAATTCTGCTTTGTGGGTCTAATCCAGCTTCGGGTTCATCTAAAATGAGAATTTCGGGGTCATGAATGAGTGCGAGGCAAATATTAAGTCTGCGTTTCATACCGCCAGATAAATTACTTGCTCTTACATCAGTTTTATCAGTTAAACCTAAAAGATGTAGTAATTCAGCAGCCCTTAATTTAATTCTCTTTGAGGGTAAGTCATACATTTTCCCTATAAATTGTAATTGTTCGAAACAAGTCAATTTGGGGTAGAAAATATTTTCCTGTGGACAATAGCCAATCATCGATTTTTTATCTTTGCCATCACAATTGGCAAACGTGATTTCTCCTTCTGAAATAGGTAATAGACCACAAATCATAGAGATTGTTGTTGTTTTGCCGGCTCCGTTTGGCCCTAAAAGTCCAAATATCTCATTACGGTTAATATCGAAACTTATCCCATCTACGGCAGTAAATTCCCCATATCTTTTTTTTAGCCGTTCTATTTTAATCAATGTTTCCATTTGCACTTTTTTTTGTTCTGTGTGGCGGCTTTCTACCATGACCGTGTATTACCAAACTATTTTTAATTAGTCATTAAATAAACTTGTTTT
>CAZHNZ010000056.1:0-25909 GCA_964534355.1 uncultured Parabacteroides sp. | reverse complement strand
GAAGGCGAAGGCGAAGGCGAAGGCGAAGGCGAAGGCGAAGGCGAAGGCGAAGGCGAAGGCGCAGGCAGAGCGCCGCAACACCGAAGCAAAAAAGCTGTTGTTGAACAAATGCTCGCTGATGGCGAACTGCTCAAAGAATTGTTCGCCCAGTGTCGCAGAGATGAAAAGAAACTTGAGGCACTGGACGAAATAGCAGCGGATTATGGTTTCTTTATCGGTGAAGTAGGGAAATAACCGGAAACGGGGCGGGGATGAAAATTCCCCGCCCTTTGGCGCCCCCTAATCCCATCACCGACGCGCCAAAAACACACCAAGTTATTTAAGTTACCACCAAAATACTACTTGACATACAACCAAAAGTATGCTATAATACATCATTAAATCAAAGGAGCCTACAATGCCGGCTAGACCTAACTTAGACGCCAATGGAAATTATGTTTGCCCTAGATGCAAACTTAGCAAACCACCAGAAGACTTCTACAAGGCATCTCCTGCACATAGAGGAAGCAAATCTCCTCACTGTAAGAAATGCTCCGGAGAAATAAACTTTGAAACTCGCTGCAGAAACAAACTCAAAAATGAGGGTGTGGAAGAGTATAGAAAAGATATAGAGCGGGATCAAAGGTTGTTACAATTAAAAATGAATGTACTAATGAAGTACTTAGAAAAGAGTTAACATATGAACTATAAATCAAAATACTCCTATAAGGAACTTAGAGACCTACAAAGAATGCCGAAAATTGTTGCACTGAAAAATAGTACAGCGCGCCCATTAGTTATAGGAAGAATGCTTGATAATTATTTTGAGTATCTTAAAGCAAAATACCCTATACCTAAATATATAGCATATAAATTACATCATAAAAATTACGTGGATAAAAGTATAGCAAAAGAGGATCATTTAGGAATAGTACTTTTATGGGACAAAAGAGCAGTTATACATGTGGCTACACAGAAACGTCCTATATTTTATGTGATGTGTACATTAGCGCATGAATACTGGCATGCGTATCAAACATACGTACTAGGTCGCGGCAAGGAAGCGGATCATATTTTAGAAATGGACGCTATTGAATTTGAGTATGACGTAACTGTGGAGTACCTCACAAAGGAGGCCCAAAATGAACTTCGTATCATACAGAAGGGTTAGTACCAAACGACAAGAGGACAGTAACCTGGGACTCGAAGCACAGTCCCAGGCAATCCAATCGTACATAAAACAACATCAAGGAAACCATCTGAAAGACTTCGTGGAGATCCAGACAGGCACAAGTAAGAAGCACAGACCTATCGTGCTACAAGCAATTCAGTATGCCAAAGAGAACCAAGCAGTATTACTGATAGCCAAGTTAGACCGTTTAAGTCGTTCAGTATCTTTCCTGTCTAACCTCATGGACTCTAATATTGAGTTTGTAGCACTAGACTTTCCACAGGCAGATAGAATGACGCTGCAGTTCATGTCAGTAATTGCAGAGTGGGAAGCTAAACGTATATCAGACAGGGTTAATGCTGCCTTAGCGGTCCTAAAGCAACGTGGTGTTAAGCTCGGGCCGAAGAATAAGCCTCTTACAGCCTCTATATCTGAGCCTTACCGCAAGAAATGGAACGCTCAGAAGAAGCAAAATGCATCTAGATATGCTCAAAATGTGTACCCTACGATCAAATTTTTTAAGAATTTAGGGTTAAATAACTCGCAGATAGCGTCCAAGATGAACGAAAGAGGCGATAAAACCCCCTCAGGATACGGTTCCTGGGCTTCAAATACCGTTCGCAGATGCTTAGATCGTGTCGAAAATGCAGAAAACAGTCCTAAAATATAGTAAAATAGCTAAAATATTGAAATTATTAAGGAAAACAAGCCATGAGACCACAATTATCAGTGAAATATTGCGAAATTACTAAGTTATTTGCACATATACCAGAACAACCTAGGTTAGAACTTAGAGCCAGACTTAAACACCTGTTTGAGAACATAGATCAGCTTATGGACTATGTTCCACCAGTACCTACTACAGGAGAGCAGCAATGAAATACAGAATAGTACCCGTACTAGAAGACTACATCAAGGAGCCTAAGTACTCACTCCAGAAGAAGTGTCTTTTCTTCTGGGTAGAGGTAGGAAGGTACTACACAGTTAAGAATGCAGAGTGCATTATCAACCATATGAGTGAGCCTACAAGGGAGTTTGAGATATGAGATACGTAGAAGGTATGTTTTATGATTGGAAGGAAGACCGTTTCGTTCGCTATTACAAATTACACAATAGGGTAGGGCTAAAATGAGTTACGATAACTACGTTAAAAACAAGGCTAGGGCAGAGTGGTTGTATAGTTCGCAAGTGAATCTGGCAACCAATAAGAAGTTACTTAAATGGGGCGAGAGGTACGAGTGCCATTGTAGATGCTGCGAAGATATTTTCTTTGACCACATAGATGCTCTAGTAGCAAGAGGGTACCTTTGCAAGTGCGGCTCGTGCCGGCTTGGAATATTTCACACTAAGGAAGCGAGAGGACTTATTAATGACCGAAGCAATACGATTACTAGAAAGTAAGCTTAAGCTGTATCAGCACGAATATAAGTCAGCAGGTGAAGATTATGCTCTAGCTATTGAGAGAGCGGAGTTGCTCTTCACTAAGAGGAATCAGGCGTTGGCATCTATTGTTGATATTCAGAATGCGTTGGATAAACTGAACCAGGAGGGACGATGAGACTGCCTAAAGTATACTACAAAATTCTATATGGGATCGAAAACCTTATCGCGTATTTTAAATTGATTTGGAAAGACCGTGATTGGGACCACTACTACTTATTCAAGCTTATCGAGTTTAAGTTGAATAGGATGGCAAAACTTCAGGCAGACTACGGAATATCTGTAGACCACTATAGGTACGCAGCAGAACTCACCGAGGCTGCTAACTGTTTGTATAGGGTACGTAAAGATGACTACGAACTATACGAGATGGAAGACGGTAAGGCTAATAGCTACAGTAGGCAGATTGAACTGCAGCAGCAAGACTTGGATAGGTTCTGTGAGCTTATGCGTACTAAGTCGTTAGGGTGGTGGGACTGATGAGGTTATTTATAAGACATAGAGTAAAGCACGGGGAGAGGGTTCCTCGTGCTTGGATTACCAAACTTGAGTACGACTTAAAAAGAGGTTGGGCATTTAGATTGCCGTTGCCTAAAATTACGTGGGAGAGGGATTTAATTGCGGACGTAGAGGAGTATGGTTGGTATCTGCCTATCCTACTTGTCACGTTCAGTATACATGGATTTAAGGTTCAGTGGTTTTATGAGTTCGATAGGGCGTTTATGGGTGAGCCTAATATTACTAGAAGGGAATTGGTATATAAATGAGTGTGGAGTTAGACATGTTTACTAGGTTGAGGGAAGAACGAAAAGCCGCTGAAGTAAGAGCACTGCACTACGCTAAGTGGGGCCAGATATGCTTTGAGGCGCTACATAAGATTGCTAATAGTTCTAGAGACCCAGCCATAAACATGCTGGTTATTACTGCTCTAGCTAAAGCAGCGGTAGAACTGGAGAGGTATAAAAATGAGTCCGAGACAAGAGATGTTAACGATGTGCGTAATCTTTCTGACTGTGCTGAGTCTGGCAGTGTGGAATCAGATCATACTTAATAGGGATATTACTGTGGGCGGTATGAACTATCAGGCTGCGTATTCTACTTGTAATAGTAAATTAGTACTGTTAGCAGACGGTAGGTCTATGTCGTCGTTAGTACTGTCTGAGAGTGACGCTAAGAAGGCTTGCAGAGAGTGCCATAAGTATGGCTACTAAAGATATATTGTATTTAGTAGACGTTGTTCAACTTGTTATGAACGGTGATCTCGATCTATATGAGATCACCGTTGCTGACAATGAGATTTTGATTCGACTGCACAAGCCTGAAGACAAGCCTAAGCGTTCCCGTAAGAAGATAAAGTCTTAACTACTATACTTATAGTTGTTTTTAGTGTATCTACATTAACACTCTCCCAATCGTAGTATTCGTCGTCGAGTACTACGTACGCTCCCATCACAATATCAATTTCTTTACTGTCTGCTTGTAGTAGAATTCTCACACTACCTCCTCTTAATTTTTAGCGGTAACTACCATCAAAATATATTTTAGTCAAATAAAATTATTTGCTATTGACAGTAACAAGTTTACGTATTACTATCTATTTATAACTAACTATGGAGGTGCTGAATGGCTTTGGTAACTGTAGAGGTGGACTGTGGAAGTATAACCTGTGATAACTGCGAATTCCAAGTGGGAGTAGGGTATTACGAGAATAACTACTGTGAACTCTTCCAAGAAGAGAAATGTTGCAATCAACGAACTGCCCGTTGTATAAGGGCTTCAGAGAGATTAAAATAAACTTATGCGCCGTACGGCATCCATAAGAGTGATTAAAACCTTGGGTTACACCTAACAGCATGGCAAACTATTGAGGGTAGAATTTCTATAATTAGTTTTTCTCGGCAACACAGGTGTTAGGGTAGCACAAAAAAACGGTTTTGTCAAGTAAAAAATGCATATGTAAAAATTATTTTTTGTTAATTGAGGAAACGCTGTATGACTCCAATACTTTTAAGTCGTAAGGATTTGATAAAGGTAGTAGGTATGGCATACTCTACTATATGGCGCTTAGAACGCTCTGGAAGCTTCCCTAAGCGCCGAACTATTGCTCCGAATAGGGTAGGGTGGCTGTACTCTGAAATTGAGGAATGGGCTAACTCTCGCAAGGCTGCGTAAGGTTTTTAAGTTCCTTCTCCCATAGTAGTAAAGCCGCTTTCTTTTCAGCATCGTATTCGTACTGGTCGTACACTTTAACCATCCCCGCTTTTGCATGATTCAAAACAGCCTCCCCGTGCTCACGAGGTATCCCTAATCGGGCCATGTGAGTACGGGCGGTCCTTCTCAAGTCGTGAGGTGTCCACCTAGTTCCCCATTGTAAGTTTCTGGCTATTGTCTGTACCGATGATAGTGATATTGCTTTCTCTGGAAATTTAGATGAACGGAATACGAACCCACTTTTAGGATCCCCCATCAAGGCTTTGGCAGTATCCGTCAAATACACCCTGTGATGACGCTTTCCCTTCTGTGCTTTATTAGGTGGTATTATCCACCAGTCACCATCAATATCTTCCCACTCCATGTTGGTTACTTCTCCAGGTCTCTGCGCAGTAACAAGAATTAACTTCATAGCGTTTTTAGTTGTATCATAGGCGCCATACTCATCGAGCATTTTCCACAGTACTGGTATTTCCGATTCCGATAGTACTCTGCTCCTGTCCACCGACTTGACATACGTTAGTACTTTTCGTAATGCACGGCATGGTGATATCTCTGTGTACTGCATAGTTTCAGCGTAAGTGAACATAGAGCTTATAGCTCTGAACGTATTTCTTAATCCTCCTCGCTTTACTCCACCTTCTCTCAGGGCGGTCATCATATCCAGAACGTGCCTTCTCTTTATGTCAGCGACAGGTAAGTTACCAAGTATGGGCAGTACGTGCTGCGTGAACACACGGTCTTTTTCTAGTGCCCATTTAAGCACATGATTGTCGTAACACCAAGCTGTGTACTCTTTTACGAGGTCTGAAGCTAGTCGCACCTTCTCAACTTTAACAGGTTCTACCAACTTTTTGGGGTCTTCCCCTCTAGCCCTACTGATGGAAGCTTCGTTATATTTATTTCTGGCTTCGGAAATAGATACAGCAGGATAGGAACCTAAATTGATCTCCTTGCGCTTGCCGGCAGATTCGTATATAAATAGAAAGGTCTTGCTGCCAGTAGGCGCTACCCTTATAGCAAACCCTGTGGTCTCTCTAATCTGATACTTTCTGACTTTTGGCTTTAGTGACTTTAAAAGCATGTCAGTGAACTTTACCACAGTAACCTCCTTGCTACCGTTTGCTACCGAAGTAGGTTGAAAACTATCGAACAACATGAAACAACATGAAACAGATGATGCCCAATAAATTCAACGATGTCAATATGATAAATAAAAAAAGTGCAAGTTTATCAGATACTTTCATGGCGTATATGCAGACAAAAGGACAGTACTCTAAAAAATAAAGTGTAATAATAAAGCCCACTTACAGTTGATGTAAGTGGGCTTTTCTTGTTTTGCTACCGTTCTTGCTACCGAATTTTTACTACAGAATATTAGATGCTATCTCTGCCAGCTCGGAGCGTTCGCCTTGTGTAAGAGTTATGTGACCTGCGATTGGCTCGTTTTTGAACTTGTCTACCAAGTAGGTGAGTCCATTGCTTGATGAATCTAGGTACGGATTGTCGATCTGGTAGGGGTCTCCTGTAAATACAAGCTTAGTACCTTTACCTGCGCGTGTGACAATTGTCTTTACTTCGTGCGGGGTTAGGTTCTGCGCCTCGTCCACTATAAGGTACTGATTAGGTATGGAGCGCCCTCTGATATAAAGAAGTGGCTCAATATCCATAATACCTGCCGCTACCAACTCCATATGTCCTTTGCCTAACATCCCAATTTCTTTCTCTTCTTGGGCAGCAATTTCTTCTCTTTCTTTTTTGGACATCCTTTTAGAGGTTTTCTGTACCTTGGATTTTGGCAGTATCTGCCCTGACATTAAAAATTCGATATTGTCGTAGATCGGTTGCATGTACGGAGCAAGCTTCTCGTTAATATCGCCAGGAAGGAATCCAATATCCTTTCCCATAGGGTATACAGGACGCGACACTAGCATCTTAGTATACACAAATTCGTCTGTAACTTTTCTAAGACCTGCAGCTATTGAAAGAAGAGTTTTTCCGGTGCCGGCTTTACCTACCAGAGTAACCAATTTAATGTCATCGTTCAGTAGAAGATCCATCGCCATGCGCTGCTCCATGTTTATAGGAGTCAGCCCCCAGGCTTCCAAATCCTCTCTGAGAGGCGTTAACATTCCCTGCGCCTTATCGTACCTTTTGATATTGCTGCCAGCGTCTCTGATGAGATATTCATTGGCTTTTATGTCGTCTACGTACTCTGTGTGTCCGGTATATAGTTCCTGAAACTTCACCATATCATTTTCATACGTCTGCGCGGTAAGACCTAAAGCATCAGCCTTAATACGCAGGTTAGTATCTTTAGTAATGAGTATGGTAGGAAACTTACTAAACTTCTGATTGAATAAAGCTATGGACAGTATTCTGTTGTCTGGTATGGCAGAATCCATTTCACTAGGTAGAAGTTTGAGAGCATCTTCTCTGCAAAACGCTACCCTAAGTGTGCCTTTCTGCTCGTTTACTACTACACCTTCCAAAAGCGAACCCTGTTCTCTAAGATCATCCATAATCTTAGAGAAGTGCCTTGCGTTTCTTCCCAACTCGTCCATGTTCTTTTTGAAGTGGTCTAACTCTTCAATCACAGTCATCGGAACTACTACATTGTTTTCCTCAAACTGATATATGGAACTGCAGTCATGCAAAATTACATTAGTGTCTAAAATAAAGTCTTTCAAGTTAGCTCCTAGTTATAGTTGTCTTTTGCCCATCCTGAACCTTTTAATTTAAAACTTCCTTTACCCACCTGTTTAACCATCTCCCCACCACAATCACACAACTTAGACTCTGAGCCGTACTGGAAGCTAGTGATTATCTCTTTTTCGTTACCACATTTACTACATTTAAACTCGTACAACGGCATGCTATCACCTCGCTTAAAATAAAATCTTATATTATATACCATAAAAAATAAAAAAGTCAAGTAAAAAACTTGACAAATTGAAAAATTGTGGTAGACTTATTAAGATGGCATTATTATTACTGGAGGTACTGGTGAGGCAGATTGAAGCAAATAAGGTTAAAAGGGACAATTCTAATATACGACTACACTCTGATAAACTGTGGAGAGAGTTGAGAAAGTTAAACAAGTTAAATAGGAAATCACTAATTCCAGATCCTTATACCAACGAGATGATGGCAGAATTAGTGCATCTTAGCGCTAATCCTAATTCCGACTTTATGCTAGACGTTAAAAAATTTATCGACACTAAGTTGTCGGAGCGAGAAGCTGCGCTGTTTAGTATTTATGTATTTGGCGGAAAGACTAACCAAGCGGTTATTGCAGAACATCTAGGTATTAGTCAGACGTTAGTATGTAATGAGCTAAAGAAGATTATATCATTATTTAAGGAGTACTATTATACAGAGGATACATATGACAAATGAGTTAGAAGCAGTAGCAGGGGCGGATCAACTAGCAGACTTCGAGACGGAGTATGTGCAAGTGCCATCTATGCCCGTTAAGTGGTCTATTCAGAAGTTTAAAGTAGCACAGTTGATTGCTCTTAGCGGTAAGACTAAGAAAGCCATAGCCAAAGAGGTAGGTGTTCCACTTCCTATGATTAACAAGTGGATGGAGAACGGGGAGTTTTCCGAGTACGTAAACAACCTAGTTATGGAAGGGGCTACCCTACTAAAAGCAAAAAAGCTTCAAATCCTTACTAAGGCGTTGGATGCTAGGATTGAAGAAGCTGAGGTAGAAGGGTATGGCAGTATAACTCGTAAGGATACTTTGGATATTATTACGGAGATCAGAAAAGAAACTGGTGAAGAGAAGAGCGCTGATAGCGGTTACATGGGCTTGCTTGAGAAATTAGTACTGCAGTCCAGTACGAACAATCAATCTAGAATGGTTACAATAGGAGATTAACGTGGGAGTTTGTTGCTGTAGTTTAGCCGGCACACGGGCGTGTTTTACGTGTGCAAATAGTATGAGCGGGGTGTGGGATAGGTATCCTTCTCCGTATTTCAAAGATTGGACGCATGACCTTCTTGGTCCAGGTTCTAAAGGTTACGACGTTCCGCCCGACTGGGAGGAGCTTACTAAACGTGCTGCCGAGTCGTTTAAGAAACTTAGGGATACTATGAACACTGCTAGTATTTTAACTGAAAAGTCCACGTTGAAATTTGGCAAAAACTATCTACATACAGATAGTTCTGACGAGGACGTTGCCTTAGCTGCGCAGGTGTCCGGCGTATGAGCGTAAGTCTTAAAAGCGATAAGATACTTGAGTACTTTAAATTCAAAAGTAAGATCAATACCCATGCGTTTGTAGACTTAATAAAAGATGTACCTACCGTAGATTTTAGACAACCACATGAAGGGCAATGGCCTATATTAAATGCATACGAGGAGAGGGTAGCCCCCTCTCCCGAATCCATTTCTATGGGATTGGATTTCGACTATCGCTACAGAGTATTAGTAGCCGCCTGCGGTCGCCGCTTTGGTAAGTCAGAGATCGCTTCTGTTATCGGCGCCCAGGAACTTCTTATTCCTAATGCCAAGGTTCTTATTGTTTCGTATACCTTGGATAACTGCGAGGTTATCTTCGGTAAGATTCATAAGATCATTACAGGTCTTGGTATTAAGATGAAGACTGAGCGTCTGAAGGACATGGAACTGGAACTGGTCAATGGTTCCACTCTTCGCGTTGCTTCTAACGATAACGTACAGTCCAAACTTGGTACTGCTATTAGTCTACTGATAATGGACGAAGCCAAGTTGTTTGATCGTGCATTGTACGAACAGGTACTGATGCCGATGCTTTTTGACTACTCTCCGTACAGTCGTACTCTGCTTATATCAAGTCCGCAGACCGGATGGTTTGAGACGTATTACCAGAGAGGTCAGTCAAAAGATCCAAAGTGGTCAAAGTATTGGTCTGTTAATCTTCCTACCCATACTAACCCTACTATCCCAAGAGAAGAACTTATCGCAATGGAAGAGCAGATGCCTCCTGATTTGTATCAGCAAGAGGTACTTGGTATGTTTACGTCTGCCGAAGGTTTGGTAGCTAGGGAGTTTGACGAAAAGACACACACCTTTGATGTAAATGACTACGACTATTTCCACTACTGGTTGAAAGATGAAGTTGTTTTCCACTCAATAGATAGTGGCTATATGCACCATTTTGGATCCGTTTGGTTTGTGCATGTAGAGCATCTGGATACAATATTCGTGGTGGATTCATACTGTAAGAATAAAGTTCTTACCCCTACACATGCCCTGTATATCAAAGACACAGAGCAGCGGTGGGAAATGGAGCCTATGATTAGGTATGCCGACCCTGCTGCAGCGCAGCAGATCGCAGACTTCACTCAATATGATCTGTACTTCAACCTAGCAGTCAAGGAGACTAAGGAGACAGTTAACTGTTTTAATACCTTATTCTTTCAGAAGTCCGCTGTTACGGGGAGACCTAAGCTTTTAGTTAACAAGGACTGTACCGAACTTATCAGGCAGTTAAATCAGTGTATGTGGAAGAAAGATAAGACTGACGAGCAGGCTAGGGAAAAGTCTTCTGGCGGTGTCAAACCTTTCATGCCTGACAAGGAAGGTAAGACGGACTGGGACTTGTTAGACTCCTTTAGATACGGACTATATAGCTACGTTAAAAATAATAGGGTTAGTCTTAACGTAGTTACTATGGAAGACTTAGGCAACCCAGACGAGGATGAAGATGCAATGATGGTAGCAATGCAGAATGCCGGCTACTTTCGGGTTGGGTAATAAAAAATAAGAGTAAATGGTATATAAGAAGGATAGCAATTACACTAAGGATGTGCTGATGAGCAAGTTCTTTGATTTATTTATAAAACGAAATACTCCAGATATCATAGCTCCGATTGTCCAATTCACGTCAGGTGAAAAAGAGATTACAGATTACACGGTAAAAGATGACCGTAGTTCTAAAGTCACTTATGACGGTATTGGCAAAGTTAAGTATGGCTCTGGCAT
Source organism: uncultured Parabacteroides sp. (assembly GCA_964534355.1). Taxonomy (GTDB): domain Bacteria; phylum Bacteroidota; class Bacteroidia; order Bacteroidales; family UBA7332; genus CAXXIC01. Next base: position 15,137 of record CAZHNZ010000056.1, on the reverse strand, counting down.
CCCTCCTTCTGTATACGACACCGCAGTGGGTGCTGTAAAAAAGTACCCTATTGTGTATGGCTGTATTACAGCACGATCTGATGCAATTTCAGGTCTGGGCATTAAAATATTTGATTTGAAGGGCGGTATTGAACAAGAGGTTAAAGATCATAACTTCTACCAAACTTTCAATAAGCCTAACCCTTTCCAAGGGTCGTTTGAATTTCTTGAGCAGGTATCTCAATCTCTAGACGTTACTGGTAATGCCTTCATTGCTATAGAGAAGGGTTCCCCTCTTGAACTATATCACCTTCCAACTAAGTATGTGGCTATCATTCCGGATGCCAAGAAGAAGATCAAAGAGTACCGTTACTATATTAACGGTAACTTCATTGCGTATAAACCGGAAGAAATTATTCATATTAAGTACACTGACGTAGACGACGCATACTACGGCGCTCCTCCGTTGGCGTCTGCTACAGACATTCTCACATTTGAGAATTATCGTATTCAGTTTGCTAATGCCTTCTTCAAGAATGGAGCTATTCCGGTAGGTATTCTGGAAACTGAGCAGGTACTGGGAGACACTCTTTTAAGGAAACTTAGAGGAGAGTGGACCAACATTCATGGGGGTATTGGTAACGCCCATAAAGTCGCTGTCCTTCAAGGAGGTTTGTCGTATAAACCGGTATCATCTCCTTTGAAAGACCTAGACCTGGGCAACCTGAAGCGTCTTAGCAAAGAAGATATTCAGATTATTTTCAAGGTACCAGATTCTATACTAGGTTCGCAGGAAGGTACTGGAGGTAAGGAAGGTAAGGATGCTTTAGCTACCTTCTGGAGAACTAGCCTTATTCCTCATGTACGTAGGATTGAGAGTGCCCTTAATCGTGGACTAGGCGTACTCATGTTTAAGCAGGGTAAGCAAGTACTACGTTTTAACCTAAAGGCTGTTGAGGCTCTTAACGACGATAAAGAGAGTGTATCTAAGTACCTTAGTACTCTTCTGTCAGCTTCAGTTATGACTCCTAATGAGGCTCGTTCAGTTGTAGGGTTACCCCCTTCTTCTGATCCTAATGCCGATAAATTGTACATCTCAAATAGTCAGTTCGGTAACCAGTTAATACCAACAGACCAAGCGGGTACAGTTAAACCTGATGCACAGGCTAATGCACCTAAACCTGCTGCGGCTCCTGCTAAACCGGCAGCTGCACCACCCAAAGTTTAACCAAATCTATTTATTTGTAGATAATTAGTAATAAAATAATAACTATATGTGTATAGAATAAGTGTAGGAGATTTCAATGGCTAAGAAGAAACCAAATACAGACGTAGATTTTGCAACTAAGGAATTCAACGTCTATTTTCCGTTTGCTCGTAAAGCCGCAGTTGCATGCCTGGACTGTGGGAATCTGCCTTGCTCTTGTACGGAATCGAAAGATGAAGAAGGAAAAGTAATTACAATTGAGGGCTACGCTAATTTTTGCGGAGACCTATCTAACGAATACAGCACGTTTGTAGACCACTGTGGGGACGTTATGGTTCCGGCAGGTTTTGATCTTAGCGTGTGGAATAAAAATCCTCAAATTTTGTGGCAGCACGACCGCAACTACACGATTGGTAAAGGTCTTACAGCCACTAAGCAAGCCGATGGTCTACTCATTACCGCAGAGATTCACGAAGATGCTATGGAGGACGAGGACTTTTACAAAATTGAAAAAGGTCTCGTATCCATGCTGTCTGTAGGTTTTAGAACTCAGGCTGGCGAATTTAAGGAAATTAATGGTCAGGACGTTTTCTTCATAACCAAAGCACTGTTGTACGAGGTTTCGGTTGTAAGCATACCAATGAACTCTGAGTCTGGTTTTAGTGTAATCAAGTCCTTTGATGGCGGTAATTTTTATGCAGGCTCTATTGACTTTAACCCCAAACCGATCCCAATCGGCGCCGTAGATAAATCACTTGAAGAGGTAGAAACCATTATGAAACTTAAACTCAGAGATTTGCTCCCTGAGGACAAAGTAAAAGAATTTGAAGCTCTTGGTCTGGCAGCAGAACTGGATGCTCTCAAAGACGTAGATACTAAGTCCTACATCGAGTCTCTCGTAGCTAAACGTCTTGAGGAACTTAAGAGTGAACTCAAGGAGTTTGTTGCCGAGACCGTTAAATCTGCTGAACCCGCAGGAGAGCCGGAAGGCGAAGCTGCAGGGGAAGAGCAAAAACCGGAAGGCGAAGCTGCTAGTGAAGGGCAGGCACCTGAAGGCGAAGCTGCTCCAGATGCTGAAGAAGAAAAATCCGTAGATGTAGATGCTGTAAAAAGTCTTAGTGACGTAATCACAAAACTCAAAGCCTTGGCTGCTGAAGAGAAATAAAGAATAGGAGAATATTCTAAATGGAACTCAAAGAACAAATTGATAGTTTGCAGAAAGATGTCGTTCAGCTTACTCAGCTGATGACTGAAAAAGCAAAAGCAGATCTGGCAGGCGAAGTAAAAGAACTGTCTGACAAACTGGCTGAAGTACAGGCTGAACTTCGTGAGCGCAAAATGCAGTTTGGTGCTGCTTCCGGCTCTACCAAGACCCTCGAAAAGAAAGAACTCGAAACCCGTCTTGATGAGCTGTTCGTAGCTAAAGCCCTCTGCACTAAAGCTGATGGTACTCTTGACATGGCTGCTTACAAGCAGATCGCTGACGCTCCTGTTTATGCAGAAGTCCGTGACTCTCTGAAAGCTTTCCCTGACCAGCTCCCTAACAACACCGTTACTAACGGCGAAGGTGCTGAGTTTATTCCTACTTCGTTCTCGTCTACTCTGATCGAAGAAATCTTCTTCGCACTCGAAGTTGCAGGTCTGTTCGGTCGTATCAATATGCCGGCACCTACCTACAAGCTTCCGTTTGCTCCTAGCCGCATCATCGCTCGTGCTGCAACTGGTGGTATCTCTGGTGGTTCTGAGCAGGGTACTGTAACTCACGTTAAAGGTCAGACCTCACAGTTCACCTTCAATGCTAAGAAAATTATGAGCATTGTTGACCTGACTGACGAACTGGATTTCGATTCAATCGTTCCGGCTCTTAACTTCCTGCGTAAGCAGCTGATTGACGGTTTCGCACTGGCACAGGAAACTATGTGCATCAACGGCGACACTGGTACTTCTACCGTTGTTAACGCTTACGCTGGTGAAGACGTTCGTAAACTGGTTAAAGGTTTCCGTGCTGACGCTGTAGCTGCTAGTGCAACTTACGACATGTCTGGAGCTGCTACTTTCGCTACTGATGGATCTGATTTCCGTGCTCTTCGTACTAAGATGGGCAAGTACGGCAAGAAGCCTTCTGATCTTGTCTACGTTGTAAATATGGCTACTTATAATGCAATTCTGAAGCTGTCTGGCTATCAGGCTCTTTATCAGTATGCAGGCGCTGTAACTACTACTGGTGAACTGGGACGTCTGGATAATATCCCAATCATCGTTTCCGAGCTTATGCCTATGGGTACTACTGCAGGCGGTTCTGCTACTGACCTTCCGGAACTTCCAGGCGGTCTGACCGCAGCAGGTAAGTTTGATTCTGGTGCAGGTACTAAGCTTGCCGGTACGTTTGCTCTGGTCAATAAAAATGCCTATATGTGGGGCGATCGTAAAGAGTTCGGTCTGGAACTGTGGAGAAACCCACTTACTCAGACTACCTCAATCATCGGCTCACAGCGTCTTGACTTCCAGAAAGTTCTGGCATCTGGTGATAAGACTGCAGCAGTAGGTTTCAACGTAACTAGTGTAGCTTAATTAGACTAAGGGGAGCGCTAGTCGCTCCCCTGCCTTTACTAGGAGATAGAAATGGAACTTAAAGCACTTGTAACATACAGCGCTGCAGACTTTATTCTACCAGAAGGCGACACTACTGTTGGTAGAGAAGATGTTACCGAAGAGCGTAAGCAGTTTCTTGCTGAGAACTTTCCGGAATGGTTTGAAGTACTTGAAGTAGTAGAAGAGAAGAAAGGCAAGAAATAATGTCATTCGCCACAGTAGAGACAGTTAGCGCGTTTATGAATAAAGAGGTTATTGACTTAACCCCTTTGGAACTTACGCAGATTAACCTTCTTATCCCGCAAGTAGACGGTATTATTACCAACTACTGTGGGTGGAATATGTTAGCTACTGACTATACTAATAAGCGATACGACGGTAATGGGTTAAACTCTCTAGACCTTAGAGTGTATCCTATTAATTTTATCACTTCCTTGCGTATGAGAGATAGTGGTGGGACGTACACAGATTATGATCCCACCACTGTTGAAATACTAGAGGGCGGAGTGATCCAGTTTGACCCTGCTGTGGCTAGTGGTTCTTCATTCACTTTTGGCACTAGTAATATCTTCGTCAGCTTCAATGCCGGATACGAAGAAATTCCTGGAGATATTGAGTACGCTGCTAATTACTTAGTATCATTAAACCTTAAGAAGATAATGAACGAAATGATGGGCGTAGAGTCGGGTCGGTTTAACGATGTGGAAGTGCGGTTTGACTCTCTTGAGTTACCTATAATGGTAAAACGAGTGTTGGATCGCTTTAGACTTATCTCTATTTTCTAGGAGATATCTATGTTATTTCGCCTAGACAATTTTGCTAAGAGCATGATTAAGAATACGGTAGGCACTTACAGAGGATTACCTAGGATTCTTAATAAAGACAAAGGTGTTCTGGACATAAACGGCACTCCTACTGGTCTGTATATACTAGGATACGCCAAAGTTTCTCCCCTAGCCTCTACTCCTTGGGCGAGGATAAAAGTACATAAGGGATGGTTCTTTTGTGAACAAGAAGACATATCTAGTGGTGATATAATCCTCGATAGAGTCGATAACGCCCACTACTTTGTAATGTCTGTTAAGAACGAAGTACTAAGTGACCAGACCACTTATTTAGATGGAACCTTACATTTCTGTGACAGTAAGGTGAAGATAGAAAGGTTCCAAGACGGAGTTAGGGACACATTTGGTAGGGTAGCATCGCCGGCACCTATAGAAATACTGGCAGAGGCTTGGGCTACTACTAACGCTCTTAACTTCGATGTTATGGAACAACAAGACAGACTTATAGCTCAAGATAAGATCAAAGTTTACCTACAACCAAAAACCGGAGTATCTGAAGCTGATAGACTAACCATTATAGGCAACGGCGAAAAATACAAGGTAATAAGCATAGATAAGACCTCAATCATCGGTCTTTGGATATGTAGCGTAGATGTGGATGTGAGATAACTATGAATATAAGTTCACTAGAAGATAGTTTTTTCAAGCTGCTCTACGATAAATTTGAAGTAGCACAAGGTATTAAGATATTTGAGAACGTCTACTATGTGGATTTTGAGTTGTGCGACAAGTGGATTGTAATAGATAGTTTGTCACATTCCACGGGTTCTCTTCCCAAAGCAATGTTTAATCTACACATCTCCATAAAGAATGGATTGATGAACGAAAAGGTAACATTGACTAAGTTAGTAGATGCGGTAACAAAAGTTATAAGTCCTGGGTTTAGATTTGATTTGTACAACTCAGACACGGAACTTATAGAGAGCGAAGCAGAAGTAGTCTCCACCAATCTGCTTCCTATAATGCGGCATCTAGGTGGAGGAAGTTTCAGAAGTCTGACGGTTGGGATAGTGTACGCAGGAGATATTCCAGAGTAGGGGTACTTTGGAAGGTAAAACTTAAATAGGAGAATTAAAAATGGCACAAATAGATCGTTCTACTCAAGCCGTTGTCAGAGACAGCGGTGGTGTTTTGGTTGGTGTAGCACAGGTACGCGTTGGTAAGCCTTCGATGCGTTCTACTGTGGGCGGTACTGGTGCGGGTACTGCAGTTGCTGTAGGAAAATCCACTACAGGTAACGTAGCTTGGATGGGAACAAATGTTGAGACGGTACTTCCTACTGAGGTATTTGCAGCTAATGCCGGTTCTATGACTATTGCAATTTCTGGAACATACACTGGTATTGTTGACGGCGCATTTATTATTAGAGCTACTAGTGCAGGACAGACTGCAGTACTTGATGTATACAGTCCTGTAGGTTACAAAACTACCCTTTCCGCCCTAGCAGCGGGTTCCTCTGGCGGGGCTAAAGATCTAAAAATTAACTCAGCCGACTCTGCACCGGCTCTTAAAATTAGCATCACTGGCGGTACTGCAGGTATCGCAATTGGCGACACTTGGATTGTACCAGTATATACTACTGCTGCTATTTCTAATAGCCAGACTGGTATTATCTGCCCTTGGTCGTTGCTTACTTCGTCAGACTCCGTTGGTGGTTTGAAGTCTAGTAAGCTTGGTTTTAACATTGGTTCTGTTAAGAAGCTTGAGGCAGGTTTTCCTACTCAGGTTTATGACCAGATTATCGACGGTACTAACATTTCGCTTGGTTTTGAGTCATTGGAGTTTAATAACACCGCTATTCAGACCCTACGTTCAATGATGAATCAGGTTATTAACAACGGAGCAATTGCGGCTGTACCGTTGGAAATTCTCTGTCGTACTCGTAAAGGCGACCTGTACTCATACTTTGTACCTTCAGCCAACTTCTCTAAGTTTCCTGAAATTAGTCCGCAGAACGACTTCTCGTCTACTTCGTACGAATTCCAGGCACTTAAGCAGACTGAAATTTCACCGGCAATTCCTACTTCGCCTACACAGGACGAAATTAACTACAACGCTTGGCTGACTAATGCTCCGTTGTACATGGAGCAGAGACACACGCACTAAGCAGTGACATAGTGCTATAATAAAAACGCCCACGTCTCTGTATATAAGGAGGGTGGGCGTTTTGTACATACGGCTTAATAAGCCACATTAAACACATATAGGAGAATAATATGGCAATGTTAAGCCAAGAGTATCAAGCTAAAGTTGTTAGTCCAAATTCTGCCCTATTAGGGGTGGCACAAATACGTATAGGAAGACCTTCTATGCGTTCAGTAAGCAGTATGGTAGACGGTACTACTGCTGCTTCTACGTTCTCAAACACGCAATTTAATGCCGCTTGCCATAGTACTGTAAAGAAAGATGCTACTGATAACTCTACATATTTTGTAGTACCTTCGTACCCTTCAAAATCTAATACAGGAACCGGATTTCCCATAGCCAATGGCACATATACAGGGACAGTAGACGGCTGTATCATCCTTAGAGTTACCGGTCCCACTGCCGGTGTTATTTACGATACTATGGGAGGTACTACTGTATTAACTTCATTAGCCTCGATAAAGGATTCTACCCCAGTAACTCCAGTGTCTCCAGAAGTACAAGGGATAACCATTTCAGGTTCGCTTACTAACGTGGTAGTTGGAGATACCTGGGTACTTCCAGTTTATGCATCTGTAACTAATTTGCAGCAGTCCAAACAGACAAACATAGTAACTCCGTTCTCTATGTTCTCAGGGGCAGCTAATTCAGTGGGCGGTCTTAAGTCAGCTTCATTTAATGTAAAGTTTGATAAAATGGCTACTATGGAAAGTGGTATACCTTCTTCGGTAGATGACCAAGTAGTTTTAAAATCCACTGCTTCTATTAAGTTTAGTGCTATGGAGTTTACTAATCCTAACGTAATGTGGTTGCGAGAGATGGCATATCGCACAGCTAACTCAGGAGAAGTGTCAGCTATTGCTGCAGAGGTTATAGTACGCACTAGAGGTGGAGAATTAGTATCATACTGGTGCCCCAACTGTACTCTGGCCTCGTCCCCTGATATTAATCCTACTAACGATTTTTCAGAAGTATCCTTTGAGCTTACCGTTGGGCTACCTAGCCCTGCTCAAGCATCTGGCACTCACGCAGCTTGGCTTCGTAATCAGAGCTTGTATTCGGAAGCTACATACATTCACTAATTGAATATAAGTACTAAGTAATAAAAATGCCTACTTGTCTGTATATAACAGGAGTAGGCATTTTATTTTTCTAGGAGGCTAGAATGGGATTTAAGAAGATTACTAACAAGGAATATGAAGTAGAAATTAATGGGCGTACCAAAACAATCATGGTGCCTTTCGGTAAGACAGAGCTTATCTTTAAGGAGTTTATCTCTAACGGAGGGGTAATTGATCCTATTACCGGAGAAGTACAGACAGATATTATTTCGCTTATCTCAAGTTTCAAATCCGTAGGTAACATTCTTCTTACCGAGTATGACGAAGCCGGCAAGATAACTAAGGAAGGTAACTGTGTAGACTTAGAAGCTGCAGAAGTAATTACACTCTTTCAGGTCGCCACTAAGGTGATCGAAAATTTTATACTGGAATTGACGGCGATGCAGAAGACGCCCGAGATTCCGAACCCACAAAGCGAAGAAAAAAACGAAGCGTAAATAGTAAGGACGACGACGTAAGTATAGAAGATGTAATCCAATCTCTAAGCGGGTTTAACCCTTTGTCCGTAAGATACTACAAATGGGGATACACTTGGGAAGAGTTAAAAAAGTTCTACATGCTAAAGTCAAAGGAAGACACAGACCGAACTAATGCGTTCTGTCAGTTCTTAGTTGAACTTACTAGTGCAGCTTTAGGCGGTAAGAAGGACGAGCAAGAGGTAGGTTTGGACGATGGTAATCTTGATGATCTCGATGAAACTCAAATAGAGAACTTGAAAATTATGTTAGGTGAGAAAGACTTCGCAAACTTATATCCAGATTACGTGTAAGGAGAAGCCAACCAAGCTGCGGTTTGGTTGGCTTTTTAATTGGGTACTTGTATGGCAGGATTACATATAGATTCAGATTGGCGTAGGGTCTTTAATACTGTTCGTACTAAGGCCAACCTATCTATACAAAGGTTGTCCTCTCGTAACTGGAATTTTATAGAACAGCTCTTAAAAGAGTATAATAGAGCTATAGCCAGGGCTATGGGATCCGTAGATGCCTATGGTAGTAGAAAAGGCTATCCCCTTATTGAGTATAGAGACCCGTTTGGTGGGGAGGAATATTCAGAGAGAGTAGAGTGGAAACCTTTATCGCCTTTTACAGTAGCACATAAAGCTAATGTACTGTTTGGTGAAGACTATCCTATGACACAGGCCGGCGCTATAGCTGCTTGGGACGATTATGCTGAGGACGTAAGTATATGGCATTTTGAAGGCAATGCACAAGGTGCACTGGATTACAATGTTCGCAAAGGTTGGGCAGGGATTAGTGACTCTGAAGTAGCAAGTTACGCTCTTAAGGTAGAGAAAGGCGGTCCTAGTACTGATGGTAAAAATCCCATACCCGCCAGACCTTTATTTGCAGTAATGAATGAAGCCTTTAAACACTATTTAAGGGATGCGCTATCGCATAGTAAGACTCCGCTAAGAAAAGCTATGGTACGAGAGTTTAAGCAGTCCGGATTTTGGGATAAGTAAAATTATAGGAGCATATAATGAGTACAAACGACAGCGTAGGGATTAAAATAGGTCTTGAGCACGATCAGGCAGCCACTGATAAAGCTATTCAAGCTATTGAGGATAACACCTCAAAGATGGCAAAGAATTTAGGCAATCTTAAATTCGATGCCCTTACTAATGCCCTAAAAACCTTAACCCAAGGTGTGACTGATCTTAGTAAGAATTTTGAAAACATAAAGTTTGATAAACTTACTAACGGTATGAAAACTGCTGAACTCGAAGCCATTAAAATGGCTAAGAACTCTGAGCAGGCTATTAAGTCTATGGACAAAGCGGTAGAGGCTTCCTCTAAGCAATTAGCCAAGTTCTTTAACGTGGATGAGGGAAGTAAAAGTTTTAATAGACTTAAAGACATAGTAAAGGAAGCCTTTCAATTAGACGGGATAGATAAAGGCATATCCAAGATAAATAAGTTACGGGACACCATGATTCAGGTTGGTAATGACGTAGCTAAAATAGGTACTAAGTCTGCAGAGGCACTAGCCGGTAGTGTTAATGGGAATTTTTCTAACGTAAAGATTTTCTCTATTGAGAAGTATAAAGCAGAAGTTGAACGGGCTAAAGCCGAGTTACTTAAGCTGACTAATCTAGCAGATAAAAATGGAATTAACACCACCACCAATCCAATGATATCGGGATTGATGGCGCAGTTTACAGGTACAAGTTTATTTACTCAAGGTAAGAATCCCATACCTAACAACACCATAGAGTTTGTAAGAAACTTACAGACTCAACTTAAGTCAGCTTTTGAAACCACCAATAATACCGTAAACTTCAACAAGATTTTTGATAAGGCTACAGAATTACAGAACAAGTTTAACGGACTCGTACCTGCTACTCTACAGACTCGTCTTGATGCTTTAACTTCTACAAACTGGTCTAATACCGTTAAAGGTACTGCAGAGTTTGAAGCTGCTTTAATACGAGTTAAAAAAGCTACTGAGGATGCAACTAAGGCCGATGCCGATCTACGCAAGCAAGTTCAGATGCGGATTCAGGCAGACCTTGAAGATCGTAAGCGTACTAATCAACCTTTCCAGGATATGCTTGCGGGAGCTAGTAAGCAAGGTTTGAAGCTGTACAACGGTACAGACTTTGTACCTAAAGGGTACATTACAGACGTTAAAAAAGCGCAAGAAGAAGCCATAGCCACTGCTCAGAAAATGCAGTCGGCTGTAGGAGCAGCTCAACTTGCCGCAATAAATAATACCCAATCAGTTGAGAACAAGCGACACACGCTAACCTTAGGTATTACTGAATTGAATCGCGCGTTAGACACCCTCCAGAAGAAAGCTGATGATTACAATCGCTCTCTTCCTATAGGATCTGCCGGTAGGGTTAATACTACTAATTATGCGTCAGGTATTAACACTTCCGCCATAGTTGATACGAAAGGTCTTAAAGACGGTAAAGATGCACTTGCCGCACTGCGCAAAGAACTGGCTGACTTTTTACGTGAGAATAAGACTGACATACAGTTAGACAGAAGGTTAAAAGCTTTCGCTGAGGAGACTAGGCAAGCAACAGTTAATATGGACAAGCTGAGGGATAAAGCTAACTCTATTAACTCTACATTTACTAATGTAACGTCTAAGACCTACAACCAACCTGATGCTTTAAAGCACAGTGCCGTAACTAATTTACAGGCTACTCTTACAAGTCAGTTGGCGCAGTCTACAGGATCGAAAGCTGAACTGGATGCTATCGAGTCCACAATACGTAAATTAACTATAGCAATAAAAGATTTCAGAGAAACAGGCTCTCGCATAAAAGACTCCACAGGAAGCCCTTTTGATAACCTTCTAAAAGGGGTGCCTACCCAGCTTGTTACCTTAGGACTGATGAAGCAAAAAATTACCGACGCTTTAACAGCTGCCGGTAAAGGTATGAAAGACCTAGATAATATTGAGCTAGGAAAAATTAATAAGCAGTTAAAAGACTTTGGGTATCAAGTAAACTCCGCTACTAAAGAGTACGAAAAACTGTCTAATCAAAAAAAGGGCGGCATATTTGCGTGGTTGCCAGAATCGCTGTCTGGGATGGCTACGCGTCTTGCGGAATTCTATTCACTGCGTACAGTAATATTTGGGGTGTCATCGCAGTTCAGAGAGGCCACTACAGCCGCCTTAAATATGAATCAAGCTGTTTATGATATTTTAGCTATATCTGGAGAGAGTAAGTCAGAGTTTAAAAAAATTAGTGATACCATATATGATCTAGCCAAGTCTTCACGGTTTACAGCGCAAGAAGTAGCAGAATTAATGCAGGTTATAGCACAGGCGGGTGTTGCGGCTAAAGACTTAGCAGCGGTGTCTACAGCAGTAGACAGATTTGCTACGGCAACAGCGGCAAACCCAAGAATGGCAGCAGACCTAGTTACTACCTCTATGAACGTATACTCGATCGGAGCAGAGGACGTTACTAGATCCACTAATGCCATGACTGCTGCCTTGAACTTATCAAAGTTGGAAGCCGGAGGATTATCGACCGCTTTCAACTACCTAGCCCCACAAGCGGCGCAGTTAGGAATGAGCCTAGAACAGACACTGGCTATTATAGCTAACATGTCACAATCTGGTATTAAAGCTTCGACTATCGGTACTGGTATATCTCAGATGCTTAAAGAGTTTTCGGCACCTAAAGAGCGCCTTAAGAGTATGCTTGCGAGCTACAATTTAACAGCTGATGATATTAATCCCATGAAGAAGGCGTTCCCAGATATCATTGAAACCCTGCAAAGAGTGGGGGTTACGGTTGACGATTTATTTGCTGCTATGGAAACTAGGGTAGGACGAGCTGCAGTAACTGCCATAAATCTTTCTGCGGAATCATTTAGAGCGATGGAGGCCAACCTAACTGGAACACACGCAGCGCTTATAGCATACGATAAAACTATGGATGGTGCTAAATCTAGAATTAATGTAGTAAAACAATCATTCCAAGAGTTAGCCACGATTGTAGGAGAGTCCTTAGCCCCTAGCCTTATCTGGCTAACAGGTGCGATGGGAGATGTAATACGGATATTTTCTTCTGATAACGGTAGAATAGCTAAGGTAACTGCTGAAGTAATGCTTTTAGTATCCGCTATAGCTGCTTTAGTTACCGTATCAAGAACTTTTTTAGCAAGCAGTTTAGCAGGGGCGGTGACGTCTGCAGCTGCCTCAGCTGCTGCATCTTTTAGGTTATGGGCTATGGGAGCGATAACCCTTACCGACATGCTAGCCGGAGCTAGAATAGCGGTAGCTGCTTTTTTTGCAGAGATGACTTTAGGAAGCGCTCTGGCTACTGGAGGGTTATCCCTTCTACTAGCGGGTCTAGCTTATGGAGCTTATAAGTTAATAGACTCTATGGGTGAAGAACGAAGAAAACGTGAAGAGTTAAACAAAACCATGTTGGCGTCTGTAGACGCTAACGATCGTATGGTACGTGCCGCAAACGGCATAGCACACGCTACGAAAGACGCCAGTTCTGCTACTGAAGCATATAACAAAGCAATACTCGATGGTAAGACCCACGAGGAAGCTTTGGCGATAGCCAAAGAACGCCTTACTACAGGCTCTGTGGCTTATAAAAATGCCATAAAAGAAGGCAAGACCCACGAGCAGGCGTTAGTAGTAACTAAAGATGCTGTCAATAAGGCCACTGCAGAGCAGATAAGAGAGCTTAATAATTTTGTTAGAGAGGGAGGCCCACAAGCCAAACTTATTCAACAACTTATGGAAGAGAACCGTTTGGTAGAAGCTGGTATAGAACTTAATAGAACCAAACGCAGAGAACTAGCCGGCAATGTACATCAGAATATTTCGTCATACAACGCTGCATTAGCGCAGCGAGACTTTGTAAGTGAAGCCGTAGAAAAATTAGGAGGGGGCGAAAAAACCAAAGCTACTTGGAAGAAGATGTACAAAGACGGCACACTGCCAACTTCCAGTAAAAACCTTGTAGACTCTAAAATAAAAGAATTGAAGGAAGAGTTTAACAACAGTAGACCTGAATTTGCCTATCTTAATTCCTTAATAGGTGGGGATGTAGATATGACTGGCGATGAGAATTCTACTAAAGGAACTCTCATCAACACTACTAACGGGGCCTTTAGACTGAACGAAAAGAAAAATCCTCCTAAGCCAGTGTCCAGTAGAAAGCCCAAACCTGCCTCATCTGGGTCAGGTAAGGATAGTGGATTAGCCGTAGATCCAGGCATACAGTTAGAAATTGACCTTTATAACAATGAGCGTCAAGGTATAATTACTAAACTCAAGACTGCCTACCATACAGAAGAGCAGGTCGTAAGTCTACTTGATGAAATCGCCAATCTAGATAGTATGGTTGCTGATCTTAAAGAAGAGGGATCAGTAGATAAAGTAAATAAAGCATTTAAAATATACAATAAGAAAACCAACACGTTCACATGGAATCCTGCAATGGTTAATACCATGCACCTTGATGGTAAGAATATAGACAAGGAGTATGCTAGTTCTATAGAGATAGCTAAAAAGGCGGATGAGGGGATTGTACAACGCAGGAAAGAAGAACTAGAAAAGCTTAGAGAAGAGATAGCCAAAGTTCAACGTGCTCACTCTACCGAAGTGGTAAAAGATGAGGCAGCTATTCGTAAAGAAGAAGTGGCTAAAAAATTAGCTAATTTGGACAAAGAGATAGGAGACGCTTACACTTCAGAGGAATCCCGTTCTGCTGCAATAGCTAAAGCTAAGTTTCTAGCAATAGAGCAGGCTGAGTTAGCGTTGGATGCCAAAATAGCGGCACTTAAGCAGAAAAAAGAAGATAAAACTTTAAGTCCAGAAGCAAAGAAATCTTACGAGGACATGATTATAAAGGCGGAAGCCGAACGCCCTAAAATGCGGGAAGAGGTAGAAAAAGGTATAGATGAAAAGGGGCATGTTGGGTATGTAGCAAGTAAAGATAGAGAACTTAAAACAGAACAGCAAATAGCTGCCACCAAGAAGGCTGCTATACAAATAAAAGAAAAAGAAGTATGGGATGCAGAAGAACTTAAAAACCTAAAAACAGAGGAGTTGGATGTTGAAATATCCTCCTTATCCACGCAGATAAACATATCCAACGCACGACGAAGGGGGGCTAAAGACGCAGCAGAAGAGTCTAGGTATGCAGCGGAAACTGCTGATTTGCTACAAAAACAGAACAAGTTACTTGCAGATCGCAACGACCTTAATCGTTCATATTGGGATAGTTTTAAAGACGGTGCTAGAGAGGCGATGGTTGCCTTAACAGATATGGATAAGATGTTTAAAAACATCGGAGCCACCCTGACCAACGGTATCGTTAATGGTTTGGCAGACGCGTTCACATCTATGCAAACCGTAATGTGGAACCCTGACAAGCAAAAAGAAAAAGACACAAGAATAGAAATTAACAAATTAACTACGGAAAAGGCTCAACTTGAAAATGACATAGCTACTATTTCCACAAATACTAACAACACCCCACAAGAGCTTTCAGACCTCAACGCTAAGAAAGCAAAATTAGAAGACGTAAATAACTCGTTAGGCAAGCAGCAAGAGATACTTAAGGAAACTACTGATGCATGGCACAACTTCAGAAAAGGATTGCAATCTGCCATGATAGGTATTTTGAAAGCAATACAAAATTATATAAATCAGATGTTAGCGGCGTATCTTGTAAAAACTGCTCTTGAAGCTGGGGGAAAGATGCTATCTGGTATAACAGGTCTTTGGTCGGGTGCTACCACCACTAGTCCTAAC
>CAZHNZ010000055.1:0-26142 GCA_964534355.1 uncultured Parabacteroides sp. | reverse complement strand
GGTATGTGCAGTGCGTGTCTCATTTAGTACAAGCCCCCGATAGCTGTACACTGCCAGCCCGAAGCCAACGCAATAGGTGCACCAGTACAGCTTAGGTTGCAGTAAATTTCTGTGCCAGGCTCAAGAGCAATATTCATAAAATAGTCGATGTCAGGAGTGGCAGTATTCACACTTGCAGTTGTAGCGGGAAGAGTAATCTCCCCATACAGGGTTTGATTACCTGTATAAGGGTCATCATTAACACCCTCTTCGTGCATAGTAGTCTGACTATAGCTATTGGTTGCAGACTCAAAGTAACGTGTATGTGTAGTAGCAGAAGCGCCAACATACAGACGATAAGAAACAGCTCCTGGAACTGCTGTCCATGTCCACGAAATAGAACCTGTAGGTCCAGTTACGTTGACTACGGTAGAGGCAGTTCCCAGAACCGACTGACTGTTCTTCGGGCCAATGGCAACAACTTTAGCGTAGTACGCCCCCGTTAGGATAGTACCACCAGATGCAGAAGGAGTACCTGAAGGTGCTGCCGGAGCAGTGGCAAAGTTGGTGTTGATACCATTTCTATTGATGAAGATACGGGCAACAGCCTGGATGTTTGTTCCAAGTGCTTTGAAGCGCAGTCTTTCGATAAACGCCCCATTGGTTTCGTCACCACCAAATACTTCTCTGGTCTCTATGTTGACACCGGTATAGTCTGATACGCAGTTTATCAGCTTGACACCCTTGCCGAGTGCCCCAAGTCTAGTGAAAATTGGTGAAATATTAGCAGACATACAAGCTCCTTATACGTTCAATCTATTAATCATTCCAAGTTGAAATCCTACAGCCCCGTAAACTAATGAAGGATGTGATGCTGCTACAACTCTGGCTTTAGCGTTACCAACCATTATTTGCACCCAACACCTAGCAGGGAGGGTTAGGGTATTACCATCATTAATAGTGTTATATGGAGTGTTAATTATAAGGGGGGTATCTTCGTGAACCTCGATATATATGCTAGTTCCATTATCTATACCCCCAAAATTTATAGGAACTGTGGCTGCTATACCGGCCCCATTATTATGCCCCATAAATACTATGGTCATCCCTGAGATGTTACCGTAGCTAACGCCATTGTAATTAACTATACCATTTCCTAATGCCATTTCAGGGTAGGAATTAGTAACAGGATTAAACTCCCACCCTATAACATCTTGAGTATTTATATATTGCTCAATACGTCTTTCTACCCAGAGACGGCTACCACTAACAGTTGATGCCAGTACCAAGTAATCGCTAGTAGGATTACCAAGCGGAGGTTCCCCACCTCCTGCTGAAACTACGGTAGGCTCTCCTATACGAATGGCAATTACACCATCGGTAGTACCCTGCTTAACCACCCTACCAATAACTTGTCGAATCTGCCCTACGGTAGTTGGCTCAGTTGCGGTGAGTCCCCCCGCCACAGTATCGCTAAGGTATAAAAGGACATCCTCCGACCATATAGAAGTATCTACACCTGTAAGCAATCCATGAGTACGCATCGACCCTACAAGACCATTGGATATATTGGATTCAGCAACACCAGAAGCAGAATTATGAATAGATGTAGCTATTGCCTTGTTGACTTCGGGGCAATTATGGGCACCATTCCATTGAACTTCATGTAGAGCAGTGAGAGCTGTAACACCCCCACCTGCATTGTTGAATACCGGTGTGTGTAGAGCATCCGCGTCAATATAGTTGGTTGAACTATTCAGAATTTTGTTTGTAAATGTGTTTGTTGATGTCTGAGTAATACTATTGTTAATCAAACTAGCGTCACTTGCAGCAACTATATAAGCGTGGTCATTTGCATATACTATTTCTATCCATTGTGTTGCCTGCAGTACAATACTTGTTAAATCACCATTTAAAAACTGCCCAGCAGTTAGATTAATGGTGATAGAGTTCATTGCCGCATCATTACTAAAAATCTTATAAGGTATTCCCCCAGAGGCATAATAAGCATTCAGATTTACCGAATATGGTGCTGCGGTACCTGTGCTAGTGTATAATTCAAAAGTAACTCCATTTTTTCTGGTGTCAAGCTCGGCCTGTGTAGCATCACCAAATAGTGTAAAGTTTCTATTGTCTTCTACATTAACCCCCATAGTTAGATAAGTACGAGTGGTTATTGCAGTTAGCTCGTCTATGGCATCCTGTAGAGTTGTGGAGCCTAATATACCTGTTATGGCATTATTAAATGATGCAGTTTTGTCAATCTTAGTCCATGCCAGTTTACCATCCATCCATTCCAATAAGCTTTGACTATGAACATCCCAGTAGTCCCCAGAGTTAAACAACTCAATATAATCGTTATCGGCTGCAGGCATATATAGGTAAAAGGAGTAGACATAGGTACCCATAAATACCCGTAACAAACCTCGTTCAGTTGGGTGGGCTGCTATATAGTCTAACACTGCTGCTTCATTAGCAAATTCTCCTAAGTAATTTACGTTCCTAAATCCCATCCCAAAATTTATGTTTCCATTATATTTAATAGTGAGGGGATTTCCTCCGGTGTGTATCCGTAATACTGTACCACTAGGGTAAACATCTATAGGACGTTGGTTATGCGTTGCAGTAGTTAGTGAGACCATTGGGTAGGAGGCACTGGCTAATAATAGGCATTGATAATCTTTTACAGTTGTAGAGCCAGTATTAAGAGTGGCAGTGAGAGTGTCATACGCCATGACCCTAGTGGATGACGGCATCTGCCCTATCAGATAATCATGCTCGAAATCGGTCAAAACATTATGGTCAAACAGTTCAGCGGCTACTGTAAGGAATACATCTTTAGTCCCTGCACCAAAATTGACCAGACTTCCACCATCTGAAGATGATTTAACAGTAGTCCTAGAAAAAGTATTTGACGCAGTATACGTACCTATACCTATCTCCCATTGCCCTGTAGTCTCAGAGATACAGTAATAGAAGGTATCACTGACCGTCATCACAGCATTAAATGGACGAAAGCCAGTAGGGGAACTACCGGAGAGAGCAATAGCCCCTACTCCGGTAGTATCAGTAGTATCTTTTACACGGTCAAAATACTTGATTGCCATTAGGCTGCTGTCTCCAGATTTTCTTCAGCAATGAAGCGTTCCTGAATGTTACCATCACCATCCGTGTACTTTACTTTGAAGTACACCAGTGCGTCAGTGTCACCAATGGTTGCACCAACAACTTCTCCGTCAGTCATAACGAAGACTTTCTCTTTTACTTTGTCACCAATCTTGTATGCTAAAGCCATCTTATATCTCCTCTAACTTATGTTAGTTACGCAAGCGTAGTTGAATAGGTTACCTGAAGCACGTCGCTGGTAGCTACGGTCTTGGCAGTGAACGAACCTGCAGAGTACAGGGTACCGGCAGTAGACGAAACGGTGTTGACAGCGCCTGAACCGAGAACAATGAAGCAGCCGTTGATCGTGCCGCCCGAAGTAGCAGTAAACGAAACAGTACCTGAGTGTGCCTTAGTTACCGTACCTGTACCAGAAGCGGCAGTCCACGTAGGGGTTCCACGGGTAGCAACACCAGTGAACTCAGTCCACCCTGCGTGTGAACCCATCGTATCACCGGCAGCAGTTGCAGTGTAGGTTGCGATCAGTCCAAGGAAAGGACCGGCAATGGTAGGTGCTGCAGTCATGGCGTCGAGCAGGTATTTTTTACCGGCATCAACAACAGAGTTGGCGAACTCTTCTTCCCACTTCAGGTTACCGTCAGCGTCGTGGCAGGTCATTTTAAATCTGCCGGAAATACCCAGGGAGTCAAACGATTGAACCCCTTTCGCTACAGATGCAGCGCATGCGTCAGATGCTCCATTAATCTCAATCATCGTGTTTCTCCTCAAGTAAAGTATGGATAGAATCCATGTAGTAGATACAGAAATACCTCAGTTCTGTTATATACAGAGAACTGAGGTATTTTATTACTGATGCTAGAGGACTCTTATGAAGCCTACAACCTTGAATAGTTTTGTCATATCCAGCTGCCTGAGCCTACGATAAACTCCATTACCATCCCGCTGACTACCTGCATTACCAGACCCAGTATTTGCCTCAATGGTTCTAAACGTCTGGTAATCTACCTGCTCTGTAAGCAGTCCTACATGCCCATTGAAGTTACCAGAAGCAACCCCGTGTGCCCAGCAAGGGAGATCGGCAGGCTGTAACTTGACACCCTGCTTAACTCTATATGCGGGGATTGTTTTATACCTGTAGGGATTCTTCTGTGCTGCCTTATATAGCGCCGACACTCTAGGTATCTTGGGCAGCGGAGAACTCTCATAATAGTTGCCGCAGGCAAACATATTGATAGCGAACGAGGCACAATATGGATTGCCGTATGGGATACCTACGTAGCGGTGCCATGCATCTATCTCTGGGGATCTGTTGTCGTTATTTTTTTCTCGCACATGAAGGTAGCCTTCCGCGCAGAATAGAGTGTTCTCGTGAAGTTGGCTAGCTGACGACTGTGAATGCGACTGCGACGGCAAGCCAAGCGAACCCAAGCAGAATAGCAGCAGCAATATTTTTGTGATCGAAAATCTCTTCATAAACGTCATACTTGGTACCTCTCAGGTAGTGGATAAATAAGGACGGTACTGCAAGCGTAAGAGAGCCGGAGATAAACTTGTTTGCTACGATCTCCAAGTTCTGTACAGACAGTTGTGAAGCGTAGTATGCCAGTACAACTGTCAGTGCTGCGAATGCGGCGATAAAGTAATTCTGGTTGAGTCTAAGTTTCATGTGAGGCTCCTTTTAGGCTGTTAGTGCTATTAGTGAATCCATGTCTATAACTTGCGGAGCATACTTAAAATTTTTTATGTAGTAGTCTCCTGAACCTATTTTAAATACGGATCCGAATGCAAACCTATTTAATACGGTAAGGGAGGCGGCAATCCCATTTAAGGCCATTTTAATACTTCCATTACCATAGGTAATAGCTAGTTTACACCATGAGACGGCTGGATATGTAATTCTAGTGCCTCTGGAATTGAACTCCGTAAGGCTATTTAGATAATATATGAGTCCTTCTGACAACTGATTATCACTGAATAAATAATTTCTAATAGTATACCCATCGGTACCGAAAGCTTTAGCATACTTAAATTCAAGATACACAGTACCTGTATATTGGGATACTAATCCTGGCGGAAATGTTATCGACGTGTCTACAGGACTAATACAATGGATTTTAGGCGGGGGCACAAGGTAAGTGATATAACTGTAATCGGTACCAATAGATGTTAGAATCTGTACGTAATTACATGAACCTACTATTTCATAAGTGACATCAACAGAACTTCCAGAGTAATTAGTAAACACCGTCCATACCGTAGTATTATCATCTACCCCATTAAGAGTAATATTATGAAGACTGCTGGTTATTAGTAAATTGCCTGTGCCTCTAAAAGAAATTAAGTATCTTGCGTTATTAGGCATAGCCACTATTTTTTGACCTAACGTAAAGTCTCCCAATTTATTTTCAATAGTAGGCAGCATGCGCAAAGCCCCGTCTTCAAAAATAGGAGTAGACGCACTGTATACTGTGTCGCCATTTACGTTATGGTTATAGGTAACTGGGTTTGTGCTAGTATACAATGGATATGTTGGATAACCTAAGTTAGCCCCAACGGTCGGCCCCAATCCTGATGTTAACGGCATGACATATGACCATGTAGGTATAGTTAAATTTTTAACCTGCCCTATCATAGAGGCATAGTCCCTAAAGGTTGCAGTAGGTGATACTACTACCCCTCCAGCCTCCAAAGCGGATTTTATCTCTGCTTTTGTTTGTGCTATGTTTAGTAGCTGATCTGCTATACTCATATTATCCAATTATAGCGGCAAGTGCTGACGCTATATCCCCCAGTTGTGTTTGAATGTTTACTGTCACACCGTTAAGATATCCTACCTCTACCATAGTCACTTCAGCAGGCCAATCTGAAGGTAATCCTCCAGATGCTCCTTGTGCAGCTGCAGTTGCTTCGGCAGCAGCCGCCACAGCTACGTCTTTTGCTGCTATGGCGGCAATCTCTGAATTGCTAGCGTTTGTAGCTGAAGTACTTGCTGAAGTACTTGCTGCCTGAGCTGCTGTGTTTGCAGCTTCAGCAGCCCCTTTGTACGACCAAGCGCTGCTTACGTAACTTGAAACTTCTATTTTAACATTATTGAATGTTGCTAAATCGGCAGCTACTAAATCTCTGTAGTTTTCGGCTTGAACACTTGCCATCATTGCGTCGGTCTTAGCCTGTTGCGCTGCAACTCTTTCAAGTTCTATTTCTGCGAACTTCAGATTTAGGTTGTAAGTGTCTAGCTGTGCTACCAACGCAGCGCAGGTTTCAGCGTAGAACTTAGCACTCCAACCCTGTCCAATTACAACCTCACCAGAACTTTGAGTTGCCCATTTCTGAGCAAGATCCGCGTAGTCGTTGCAGTGCCCCATAGCAGAGAAGGCTTCGTCTGCGTGTGTATTAGCAGCGTTTTTTGCAGCTTCAGCCGCTGATTTAGCTACCTGAGCATCTATTTTAGACTGATCTGCAGCATCCTTTGCCTGCACTGCGGCAACCCTAGCTGCCACAGCTGTTACTGCAGCAGCCTCCGCAGCCACCTTGTCAGCATCCACTTCTAGTACTAAGGCAGAAAAATCAAGGGTATTAAGGTCGGATGCGATACGTGCGGCTTCATCCTTGTAGTACTTAGCTCCGTAACCTTGTCCAATAAATACCTCTTCAGAAGTCTGAGTTGCCCATTTCTGTGCGAACAAAGCATACTGCGCAGCGTTTGCAGCATTTGTAGAAGAAGCAATCTTTGAGTCCTCGGCCTGCGATTTATAAGTTAAAGCAAAGTCGGCAGAGGCAGAGGCAGAGGCAGAAGAACTAGCTGCTGCTGCTGCCTGAGTACTAGCTGATGAAGCATAGGACTCTGCTAAGTTCTTGGCGGCAATTGCTGCATTTTTATCAGACTCCATCTCTGTTATTACTGTTGCAAAGTCCAGTACGCTAAGGGTGCTTGCTATCTGCTCTGAGTAATCTTTTGCTGAAATAGCAGCGGTACTTGCGGCTTGTGCCGTACTGCTAGAAGTAGCGGCAGACGTACTGGCGGCTTGTGCTGCAATACTAGAGGCTTCCGCTGAGTTCTGTGCAGTAACTGCTGCTGCAGCCGCTGTCAGTATAGCTGTTTTAGAAGTAGCCACTTCATCTCTGGCTGCTAAAATCTCAGTCTTACTAGAAGCTACTGATAAAGCTGCTGTCTCTACTGCAAGTCTGTCAGAGTCCACTTCCGCAATTACAGTTCCAAAATCTATTGTCTGTAGGTCTGAAGCAATTCTTTCGGCTTCATCCTTATAGTACTTAGCTCCGTAACCTTGTCCTGTGACTACTTCCATATTTGTCTGAGTAGCCCATTTCTGCGCCAGCGCTGCGGAAGCAGCTGCAGCGGTTTCTGCAACAGCTACAGCAGTTCTAGCCAAAGCAACATCAGAAGCAGCGGTTGTTACAGCCTCTTCTATTCCTTCTACAGATGACGCTGCGGCAACTGCAGCAACCTTAGCTGCAACAGCTTCTGCCCTAGCCTGCTCTGCAGCAACTCTATCAGCGTCCACTTCGGTTACTACCGTTGAGAAATCTAATACGTTTATAGTATCTACTATACGTGCAGCCTCGTCCTTGTAATACTTAGCCCCGTAACCTTGTCCGACTATCACTTCTTCCGTGGTTTGTGTAGCCCATTTTTTCGCAATGGCAGCAGAGTTGGTTGCAGTAACGGCACCACTTTGAGCAGTTGTTGCCGAAAACTCTGCTTGCGATTTATACGAAGAGGCAGTACTTTCACTTGCGTACGCATTTTGTGCGGATGTGGATGCGGCTGCTGCACTAGTTACTGCCAAAGCTTTATAGGATTCCGTGGCAGTTTTAGCTGCTAAAGCCATATCCCTTGCCTGCTCTGCCGCTAATCTATCGGCATCAATTTCTACTATTACTGCAGCAAAGTCTAACGAACTTAAATTATCAGCTATATTTTGTGTATAGTTTTTAGCCGCTATTGCAGAGTCTTTGGCAGACACCGCATCTACTTTAGCCTGTACTGCTTGGTCTTTAGCTGCCAACGAACTAGTACTTGCCTGAACCGCAGAGTCCTTAGCCAATTCAGCATCAACCTTAGCTTGTACTGCTTGGTCTTTAGCTACTACCGCATCTACTTTGGCCTGTACTGCAACATCTTTGGCGGTTATTGCGTCAGTTTTTGCCTGCTCTGCTGCCACTCTATCCGCATCAACTACCGTTACTACGACTCCAAAGTCTACAGTTTGTAGTTCTGTAGAAATCCTTTCAGCTTCGTCCTTGTAGTACTTAGCTCCGTAGCCTTGCCCTATTACCACTTCAGCTGAGGTCTGCGTTGCCCACTTGTGAGCCTCATCTGCGCTAGTCTGAGCAGCGTCTTTGGCATTTATAGAAAGGTCTTTGGCGGCTACGGCATCAGTCTTCGCCAGTATTGCCGCATCTTTAGCAGCGCTTACCGCAGTCATAACTGATTCTGATGTATCTTTGGCGGCTACAGCATCTACTTTAGCCTGTACTGCAACATCTTTGGCGATTATTGCGTCAGTCTTTGCCTGCTCTGCTGCCAGTCTATCTGTGTCTACTTCCGTAACTATAACACCTAAATCTAAACCGGCTAAAGAAGTGGCTATTCTTTCAGCTTCCTCTTTATAGTATTTAGATCCGTATCCCTGACCAGTAACCACTTCGGCTGAAGTCTGCGTTGCCCATTTCATAGCCAGAGCCGCAGCCCCATCAGCCACAGTCTCTGCTTGCACTGCCGCAGTTTTGGCTACTTCCGCTGCCGTTTTTGCAGACACCGCTGTGTCTTTTGCTACTACCGCTTCATCTTTAGCTGCATAAGCTTCCGTACGTGCCTGTATTGCTAAGGCTTTATCAGTAGCGGCAGTAGTACTATAAGATAGTGCTAAGTCTCTAGCAGCTTCTGCTGCTACCCGATCTGCATCCACTTCTGTAAGCACCGTACCAAAGTCTAGTACCTGCAACTCCGACGAAATCCTTTGAGCTTCATCCTTGTAGTACTTAGCACCATACCCCTGTCCTGTTACTACTTCCTCTGTGGTTTGTGTTGCCCACTTGTTTGCCAACGTAGCCGCAGTCTCTGCTGAAGTTTTATAAGTATTTGCTGAAGTCGCAGCGGTTTCAGCACTATTCTTATAGTCCAGAGACAAAGCTTTAGCAGCTTCCGCAGCCACCTTACTTGCTATGGCAGAAGTTTCTGCTAGCTGTGCGGCATCCCTGGCAGTTTCGGCAGCTACTTTAGCAGCCATAGCATCAATTTTAGCTTGTACTGCTAAGTCTTTGTTAACCCCTACCGCCAGTTCTAAGTTAGTAAAGTCCAAAGTTTCTAAGGCAGTAACAATTCTCTCAGTCTCTTCTTTATAGTACTTAGCACCATACCCCTGTCCTGTTACTACTTCCTCTGTGGTTTGTGTTGCCCACTTATGAGAAAGATCGGAATACTCCAATGCTAAAGCTACCTTTTCAGTTGCAGTGGATGCTGCTGCACTAGCAGCACTTGAGGCTGAGTTGGCAGAGGTGCTATACGAAGATGCTGCTGCACTAGCTGAAGCCGCTTGATCCTTGTAAGTTAATGCAGCGGCTTCTGAGGCAGCTGCAGAGTCCTTTGCGATTATGGCCTGCTCTTTTGCATCCACAGCTAAAGCAGCACTGTACATGTGATCGCCAGTTACTGCACGTTCAGCATGATACTTAGCACTGTATCCCTGTCCTACCACTACCTCGCCAGACTCCTGAACTGCCCAGCTTCTAGCTAAGGCAGCTGACGATGCGGCTTCATTACTATAGGTAGTAATATTAGCTACTGCATTAACGGCTTCGGTTGCCTTGGTATTGGCAGCAGTAGCATAATTAGAAGCTGATACTGCCGAACTTTCGGCGGATTGTTTGGCAGTAACCGCTTCGGTAGAGGCTGCGGAGGCTGTGATTGCAGCAGCTTCCGCAGCTACTTTAGCAGCTTCCGCAGCTACTTTAGCAGCTTCCGCAGCTACTCTATCCTCGTCAGTTGAGGCTACTACCGAAGAAAAATCCATTCCTACTAACCCACCAACTAAACGAGCGGTCTCAGCCTCTGCAGCCTCTGCAGCCACTTTAGAGTCCTCAGCGGCAAGTGCCGATACCGCAGCCTCAGCTGAATACTGTTCAGCTAATAATTTAGCCTGTTCAGCTAAATCCGTTTTAGCAGCCACAGTTGCCGACACACTTACCACCACATCTTTAGCTTCTACAACAATATCTTTGGCTTCTACAGCAGCGGTAGCGGCATTTTCTGCTGCTACACGATCAGCATCTACTTCCGAAACTATAGCCGAAAAGTTGAGTACATTTATAGTTGAGACTATGGCTTGTGCATCGTCTCTGTACTTTTTAGCGCTGTACCCCAAACCCGATTCCACTTCTCCGGCTTCGTAGTTAGCCCACTTACGTGCAAGTTCTTTTGAATTAAAAGCTTCGGTAGCATATGTGGCGGCTGCAACTGTATTTGCCACTACGCTAGCAGCTGCCATTTCTGCAGAGGTTTTAGCTGCTGTTGCAGTAGAGGCACTATCCACTGCCGCTTGCTTTGCTGCCATTACTTCACTTTTTGCAGCAACTGCAATATCTGCTGCAGCCTCTGCGGAAATTTTACTCTCTAAGGCTGCAGCTGCTGATGCAATATAATCTCCGTCAGAAAGTGTTAGTACTGTAGCCGCTACCTCTGCAGCACTAGCGGCAGCACTTATAGCGTCTGCTGCTGCTGCAGAGGCTGCGCTTGAGGCGGTAGTGGCTGCGCTTGAGGCGGTAGTGGCTGCGCTTGAGGCGGTAGTGGCTGCGGTAGTAGCCTCGTTAGCAGACATACTAGCTTCCTGTTTACTGGTGAAAGCTTCTGCTGCACTTGCTGCAGCAGCTACTTTGCTATTGTAAGCCTCTAACGCACTAGCCACATAGTCTCCAGTAACTATATTTAAAATAGCCTGTTCAACTATTGCGGCAGACTCTTGCGCAGATGCGGCTGCATCTAGGGCTGCGGCTTCGCTTTCACTTGCTGATTGTGCGTAAGTGCTAGCGTTGGCTGCGTAAGATGAAGCTTGGCCGGCACTTACACTCGCCTGTCCTTTGTAGGTAAAGGCAGCTGCTTCTGATTCTCCTGCAGCCGTAGCAAAGTCTTTGGCATCGTCTGCGGCCAATTCAGCAGCAAACATACTAGCCCTGGCATCGTTGGCAAAGGCAACAAAGTCATTATTTACTATGTTATTAATCGACGTTTGTATGGCGGTAACTGCGGCTAAACAGGTTTCGGTATTTGTAGATACTTCCAATGCTTTTGCTACTACCGTGTCCTTATAAGCTAAAGAATTTGCGGCAGCAGTATTAGCTTCTGTAGCTTTAGCTGAAGCAACGTCTTTACTGCCTGTAGCGGAGATAGCAGATTGATTTGCAGCTTGAGCTGAAGCTGCAGCAGATGTAGCACTGGCATATGCAGCATTTTTACTTTCAAGTGCTGAGGCAGCTGAGGCAGCGTGATCAGCATTTTGTAATCTAGTTTCGACAGCTAGAGCCTCATTTTTACTAGCTAAAGCATCAGCAGCACTTGATGCACTATCTGCTGCTTTCTGCGCTGCTAAGTTCTTAGAGTCTATTGCTTGGTCCCTAGCATCTATAGCGGCATTTTTTGCTTCTATGGCTGCGGTTTTGGACGCTGCAGCGTCCAAAGCAGAAGTTACATAGTCGCCATTTATAATGTTGGAAGCGGATAATCCTACCGCTTCAGCTAAGGCAACAGTATCGTTTTTAGCAGCAACTGCTGTCTGTGAATAATTAAAGGCATTGGTCGCGTAAGTGGATGCTGCTACTTCAGAATTGTGCGCATTTGTGGCAGCTGTGCTAGCAGTTGCTGCGTGAGTAGCTGCGTTAGCCACCGTTGCAGCTGCAGCTACTGCAGTGTCTTTAGAAGCTACTGCAGTGTCTTTAGCTGATACGGCTGTTGCTGCAGCGTCTTCTGCTGCTAACTTACTAGCCAAAGCGGAAGCTGCACTAGCTACATAATCTCCACCCACAATATTGGTAGCCGCGCTTTGCACAGCTGCTAATGAAGCCGCGGCACTGTCGGCACTGTCGGATGCAGCAGTAGCACTTGCTTCTGCTATAGCTACTTTATCTAATATAATGGTTGCATTAGAGGCGGCGGAAGAAGCAGATGCAGCAGCATCCTGCGCAGAAGTTAAACAAGCCGTCTCTGATTGACTGGCGATGGTGGCACTAGATGATGCGGCAGTAGCAGCTGCAATTGCCTCATTTTTACTATTAAGTGCTGATAAAGCGCTAGCTACATAATCCCCGTTTACTATGTTATTAGATGCTTCTATAGCTGCAGAGGCTGCAGAGGCTGCAGAGGCTGCAGAGGCTTGCGCAGTAAGACTACTAGTTCCGGCAGTATTTGCAGCCGAAATAGAATCTGCTGCCGCTGCAGAGGCTCTATTAGCTTGTACAAAAGCGGTTTCGGAACTGCTTATAGCAGTAGTAGCGTAAGTATTTGCGGTGTTCATTGCGGTCTGTGCGGATGTAGCAGAGGCTTCTGCGTCTAATTTACTTTGGTAAGCCGCTGCAGCCGAAGCTACATAGTCCCCACTAAGTATACTTGATACTGTAGTACTAGCTTGTTCTGCCCACTGCTGTGCCGTAGCGTTAGCGTTGATTGCATTAGTAGCCGCGTTTGTAGCAGAGGACGAAGCAGATGAAGCTATAGTGGCGGCATTTACCGCTTCATTGCGCAATGTAGTTATATTTGAAACGTAAGTACTGGCTGTAGTTGCACTGTTAGCAGCAGCAGTTGCACTGTTAGCAGCAGCAGTTGCGGACGCAGTAGCTTCGTTTTTACTGATAAGGGCAGAGGCAGCAGAGGCAATATAATCGCCATTAGCTATGGTAGATACTGTAGCGTTAATTTGGGTTAACGCACTAGTAGCAGAGGCAGCATCAGATTTAGCCGAAGCAGCAGCAGAAGTAGCTGCGTTTACATTTTGCAATACCTGAGCTTTGGCAGCATTAACAGCATCCTTTGAACTTTGTGCGGAGGTTGCACTATTAGCTGCCGCAGTTGCACTATTAGCAGCAGCAGTTGCACTATTAGCAGCAGCAGTTGCACTATTAGCTGCCGATATTTTGCTGTCTAGGGCAGAGGCAGCAGATGCAACATAATCACCGCTAGCTATAGTATTTACAGTATTTACAACTTGGTTAGCAGCAGCCAAAGCAGCAGCAGCACTACTAGCCGCCTCACTAGCTTTTACAGAAGCAGTACTTGATGCGTTTATAGCAGACGTAGCCGCTGCAGTTGCTGATGAAGCCTTGGTAGTTGACGTAGCTGCGCTATTAGCCGCAGAGGTAGCACTATTAGCCGCAGAGGTAGCGCTATTAGCCGCTGCGGTTGCCGCTGCGGTTGCAGAGTTCTTACTGGCTAAAGCCGAAGCAGCACTGGCTACATAGTCTCCACCCGCTATTGACACTACCAGAGTTTCAGCTTTGGTAGCTGCATCAAGAGCGGCAGCAGCACTCATGGTAGCAGAATTTTTACTATTCAACGCAGAGCTTGAACTTGCTAACGCTGAACTAGCGCTTGTTGTAGCTGAAGACGCAGAAGAAGATGCTGCTGATGCGCTATTTGCTGCTGATGCCGCGCTGCTAGCAGATGTTGTAGCAGCAGCCTGCGCTGCTAGTTTACTATCAAGGGCTGAGGCGGCATTTAGTGCATGATCCCCTAGTGTTGCTGCATCTGCAGACGCTGCCGCATCTGCAGCACTTTTAGATACTGCCGCTACTAAACTCATTATAGATATAGCGCCAGGATCTGATAATTTCTCCCCCATAGTAAATGACCAAGAATACCCCGCACTCCAGTTAACAGCAGAGTCAAGCACTATGCTAGAGTCATTTACTTTTGATACTACCTTTCTAGTAGTATAGTTAGCAGTTATGTAATACCCAACTAAAACCCCTGCAAAATCATTAGGTACTGCAGAGGTTACTACAGTAGAGGTGCCTGCAGTTACTACGTTTCCAGTGCCGTTGCCGGTGAATATACTACCTAATAACGTGTCTATCTTTCGTATAGTTTCGTGCGTTAGAATTGTGGGCCAGTCTTGATCCCCAGTATTTATCTCAGCCAGTCTAAAATTTGGAGTAAAATCTCTTGTTATTACATAGTTAACACCTGTAGCTGAGTTTCCGCTGTAGTTAGATGCTAATGTTATGACGGTATCTGAATCAACTGATGCCACTTCATAAATAGTAAAAGTGCCTAATACACAAAACGCGTCTCCAACATTTACGTGCTGCGAGAACTGCGAATTGGCAACTCCACTAACCTTATTAGAACCCTTAACTACTGTTACGGTATAAGCTGAGTATTGTGACATTAGGCTATCCCATGCGCGTCTATTCTAGCTTTTAATTGCGCTAGTACAGTGTCGATCTTTCGTATAGTCTCTTGGGTCAAGTGTACAGGCCAGTCTTGATCTCCTATGTTGATTTCAGCAAATCCAAAATTTGGGGTAAAGTCTCTAGTTATCTGGTATAGAGCAGATTCTTTTGATGCTCCGGAGTACGGAGCAGATAGGTATAGTATGGGCAAGTCGGTTGCAGATACTACTACCCAATAGAAGGTATTTGAGGGGTCTCCACCTGCAGGTACCGATCTGATAGCTCGGTAAATCGAACCATTAGAATACCTAACATGCTGACCAGTAATGTAGCCTGTACTAGCTGAATAGTCTAGTACAGGCGGTACTACAGAGGATATTGTATATACTACACTCTCATCTTGAATTTTGAAGGCGCAGCCGGCAGATACATTATTGCGAAAAAAGTCTACGCCAGTATTGCCTATGACTATATTTGAACCATTTGTAACCTTAACGGAATAATTACGATACTGCATACCTCTAGCCTCCTATGGGGTTGCTGTACGTATTATATACCGATTAACTAACTAATTTATTACCCGCAGTGATAAGAACAAGCTATCATGCGAATATCATCTTCCCCTTCTTCCCATATACAATTCTCTCTAGCCTTAGCTACAGTATAACTTCTAAGTATGTCATCCTCCTGTTTCATACCTTTACCTATGCGAGATGAAGAGCATATATAATCTCCGGCTTGTATATTTCCGCCATCTTTACACACGTTTATTTGACCTTCACCCAAAGCATTAATATATATAAATTTGTGAGTTGCAGTACACTCGTCAAAATCTTCCATAGCCCCTAGTTCGTGATATTCTGGTTCAAGCCCCCTATCCATCTCAAACTTTCCAGAAGCCACAACCCCTAGTACTGATTTACACTTAGCTTCTTTAGTACTAGACACTATGGAGTAAGTATCTGATATGCCGGATTTAAAGGCTATGCTTACATCGTTAACTATATCCCCTAATATTGGATTTTCGGTATCAGGTATAAATGACATATGTACGCCGGTAAAATAGGTAATACCAGCAACCCCCAGACCTTCCTTTACACACTTCATTGATACCGCCCCAGTGTAGTTACCTGCCAAAGCCTTTATAGCCGCCGTACCTGCATTAGCAGTAGCTAGTATTGCATTACCATCTTTAGTATTAGTAGTAGCTCTTATAGCTGCACAATTTGAAAAACCTCCAATATTAGCAGTAACAGTAGCATCTACTCCTACAAAAGCAGTTAATACATTAATGCCTGTGCCTAATACACCGTCAGGGCTATTAGTACCAATTCTAACTATAGCAGGTCTTGTACTGCCTGCGCCTATGTACTTTTTAAGTTCTTTTAAAGCATCCTGTACGGTATAAGACACTCCGTTGGCAGGTGGGGATACTGTAACTTCATCAAGTCCTCCTATTTCTAAAATATTACGATATCCAGAAACAGTACTAGGGTCCGATAACTTTAATGCTATTTTAAGAATATTTAAAGCATTAGCCCCATCACTGGCAAAATACCTAAACAGACCATTACCCATCTCATAACCAGAGCTTCCTTCTTTAAGCAGACCACTAGATATAGTCCCTCCCCTAATCTGTAAAGTAGGAATTTCTCCATCTTGTATACTTATACCAGAGGTACTAGTAGTGCCATCCCATCCATAGGTTTTTATACTACCATACCTTTTAGTACCGTCCGCATTAGAGGCTCCTAAAATAAAGTCTAAACCCTTAATAGTTGGAGAGGCCACCGAGGTTCCAGTAATCTCGGTTTGAGTTAAATAATAATAACTACTATCTCCTTTAGCCCCCTTCTCTCCGGTTAACCTAACAGCAGAACTCCACGATGAAGGTACTGTAGCAGGTGGAATAACTACTCCATACCGTGTCCATAGAAACTCCCCGCTATTTACGGTAGGTACTGTGGAACTCCAAGAAAAAGAGGTAGACTCCGAAGAGGATGTTTTTGCGTATTCGTAAGTAGTATACTGTCCTTTAGCGCCGTCCACTCCGGAAACTTTTACTGGAGTAGACCATGCGCCTATCATAGCTTTTGAGCTGTCTCCTGATATGGTGGCAAAACTCATCCATACAGAATAACTGGTGGAGGTTGGCATTGTGGTTTTCCACACTCCGTCATTAGGTACTCCGTTTACAACCCCAGATGCAGAAGGAGCACTAGGCTGTGAACTGCTAGCACAAAATACGTAAGAAGTCCAATCCCCGTTTTTAAGAGAAGGAGGGTTAGAAATATTAGACCATGATATTTTAGAATTTGATGACAGAGTAATATTTCCTTTTATATTTAGTGTACTACCATTCCAATAAATGTAGTTATCCCCTAAACCATTATCAGGATTATAGTCTCCTAAAAACATAGCCATAGAAGGGCTACTACCGCCCTGCTCCCAAACTTTAAAGGAGCTGCTACCCACACTACCGCAGGTTATGCCTCCGGCCCCTACATTTATATTTTGTATGCTAGCACCAGAGTTTTCGTCTACCCTAAATACCGAGCTTCCATCAGCTTTATTTAATTCAAATCCATAGTACCCTGTTGTTAATTTACCCATAGTGAGTAAGTTATTAGTATTAGTCGCATTAGTTATTCTAATATAACTATTAGCGCCGTCTATAAATATCTTATTAGAAGCGGTAGAGCCTACTGTTATAGCACCGTCCACTCCTACATTTTTAAGAGTTGCAATCCCCGCGCTATCTACCCTAAATACATCATTATTACTCTTATCTTTTATGAGAATTCCTATACTACTTGCACCTAACTTACCTAACAGCATCTGACCATTGTTAATTCCGATGTATTCGCTTGCATTAAGGTTTGCTGTGGTTATCTTATCTGCAGACATACTACCTATCTTAGCGTTAGTAATGGCTGAGTCCATAATGTAAGCAGACCCTATCACCATGTTTGCCTGAGAGTTCCATACTATCTCAAGTTTACCATCTGTATTTTTAGCCATTACAAACAGAGTGCTTGTAGAGGTAGGAAGAGTATCAGAAGATGCGTAGGTAATAGCAGCACCGTCAACCCCTACAAAGTCTCCATAAACGTACTTCTTGGTAGTATTACCTGCTGCTACATTGTATGCACAGCTTTTAAATATGACCGTATGAGCTGACCAAGATATCCAAGTAGCAGGTAGCCCTGAAGTCCATACTGAAGACTGTGCTTCTTTTATTACAGGTACGTACGAAAAAGTCTTTGAAGCATCTATTGCAAAATTGTCAATTTGTGTAGCTTTTACGTAGCCAGGAGTAGCGCTTACCACATTACTGTAGTACAAACTTCTATTAAGTGGGTTATTAGAAGTGTCAACAGCTATTACCCTAAAGTAATAAGTAGTACCTATTAGACCTCCGTATGATAGTGAGTTATTGGTAGTGTTAATGTAAGTTATGTTACTAAAATTGCTAGCGGTAGAAACATGCACTTCGTAGTGGTCGAAATCAGATTCAGAGTTTGCTGTCCATTGTACGAATATGGTGCCCATACTAGTAGTGGGCGGATTTGTAATAACAGGCACAGCCGGAGGAGTGGTATCCTTCAAAGTTGTGTGGGTATGTACTGCTGACCAGTCACTAATATTACTCCACCTATCTACCGACCTTATTTGAAACTCATACGACAAGTTTGTATTAAGGCCGTGTATAACATGCTGAGTACTATCCCCTAAGGTATCTTCAGTCCACGATACGCTAGTGCTTTTTTTGTATCTTATAATATAGTTAGAAAAGTCATCAGGAATATTAGCCATCCCCCATGTTACAGTTGCCGAAGCATAGGAGTTATTGTTATCTCCTTCTAACGCAGATGTTATACTGGATATTAAAGGCACTGGAGGGGCAGTCTTATCAAATATATCTAAAGACTCTATAGTCACTTCCACAGGCGCGGAGTAGTTTAATATGTCTGTCCCAAATGTGTCAAACGCTGCAACCTTTACATACCACTTTCCTGCCGGCTCATTAGGGGCTAAAGTGTACAGAAAGGACGTTTCTGTGCCTTCATTTATCAGATTACCCGCCTCAGTAGTATTTCTATAGTACTGCGTAGGAACAAAATCTCCGTTAACTAGCGCAGAAGCCGGTACTGCATGTATTTTGTATCCTGACGCGTCTATATCAGTAGTTGCTGTGAACGACACCATAAATGATCTAATAAATGGTTTTACACTTATCATCTTATCTCCTTACGCAAGAACAGCCGGAGCTGGATTAGTACATGTCATAGTTACAGGCGTAGAAGCCCTACCTAACTTATCGTAAGCTACTACGGTAACTGTGAAGGTGCGGGTGATTATGTCTTCGTGGTTCATCTCGTGCGTGTACACATACTTAGGCTCGGTTACCATAGCCTTGCGTCTAATACTACCATTAGTATTACGAATCTCTACTTCGTAGTGAGAAAATATATTGTTATTTTTAGTAGTGCCGGCTCCAAAACTATCGGATCCTGCCGTTCCAAGAGAGTTGACTACTAACGGTACTCTCCACGAAATTACACAGTCTCTACCTGTAAACGTATTGTCTGCACTTCCCGTAATGGCAAGACCTACAACGCCAGAAGAGAACTGCTCTCCGCTTATATCAGAAGGAGTTGTTATGGTACCGTAAGGCTTGCTTGTACTATCTCCTAGAGCATCCGATACAGTCTGTCTGCCCTCTTTATATACAGAAATAATTACGAAATCGTACGTAGTATTATACCTAAGGGTATCTATTGTAAAGATGCCCCTACTACTAGGGGTTCTGATAATTGAATACTCTGTGGCACCATGTTCTTTATAATACAACTCCGCACTTACCCAAAAATTATCTGCCGGAGGATCAAATGCGATGACTACTGAAGGGTACCAGTTACCTCCGTTATCCTGATTGTTTCTAAACTGCGGTACTACACTTTTTACAGAACTTCTAGATATAGTTCTTGTATCGTAGTAATTATATACGTCAGTAACTCCTAAATCGCTGTTGTTATCGCATGCGGCGTATATACTTTCAACGTAGTTTACTCCCTGTATCTCAATTACGTCATTAGAGTCTCTCTTAATATTAGTAACTATATATGGGTGTACATTATGAGAGTTTAGGTATCCTATAAACGAATCTCCAACTCTAGGAGTAAAAGATACTGCACCTCCCCTTTCATAAGTATAAGAGTTTGAAAGGTTCAAAAATGACACTGTACCTTCGTTATCAACTGTTACATCGGTCCATACAGGGGCACTATTAGGTCTTGATATTACTAATTTTATTGCTCCTTGCGAAGTCCTATACTCTATAGGAGGATTTATTTCAATTCTATTAGGTTGTACTCCACTTATCTTTCCACCCCAACCCCACTGTGGAACATCGTGCTGTATGCCTATTACGCTACCTACCATAGTCCGCAAGCCTTGAGTACCGGTCTTAAAAGTAATAGTCCTATTTCTAAGTTGCCCAGTTAGCAGTGCGTACTTAGCTAACGATCTAGCTTGGTCAAAGTTGGTTACACCTATTAACGACAAGGCTTTCTTGCGTTCTTCTATGTCAGGATTCTGCTGAAACTCTTTAGACTCTAACCTAAACACATCAATCTCGTAGTCTTTTGCTGGGTTAATCCACTGGACATCATACACGTTTGGTATTGACTTGATGGATGTACTGCTTTGCATGTACTCTTTAATACTAGACATATTAAATATCTGTGACATGTTTTTAGGGCGGTCTATATCAATCCAGTAAATTCCCTCTGCGTAGAACAGACTAGCCCTCATTATTCCGGCAATAGTGGCTACCCATTCAGAAGCACTTTTAGACTGGTCTATTACAAGGTTTAGCATAAATCTTGGGCGGCTTTGAGTGTTACCAAGATTATCTACGTAACTAATAATCTCATCACAATATTTACCCATGATGAAAAAGTTAGCCTTCATAATACCAAGTTTGTCTGGTGAGATTTTATAGTAGTCCTTAAGCCCGTAGCGATCATTAGTTAATAGATCATACAGACACCATACAGGGTTTACTGAGTAGTATTTTGTGCTCTTACCGGCGTAAGGCACACCATCGGGATTTTCTTCGTAAGTTAACGTACCGTCCCATGTAACAGAGTAGTCAGGTATGTAGTACTCACAAGTCTGCTCATAAGTGTCAGGAGTTGAGTTATGATAGCCGGCTGAAGCACTTGATATAGAGGATGTAGTTACAACCTTATTTGTAATTACATGCCTAACTATAGGCAAGTTTGGAAGTGCTATTTTGGTACCCTGTACCAAAGACGTTATGGTTGGTATGCTGCCGTTTATTTGGTCGGTCGCACGGATTTTAACTCCTAGTAGAGCGGTATTATTATAAGTAAGTGCTGCATACCTAATTCCGGTCACCGAAGCAACATAAACCGTGTCTACGATGTTATGATTACTGGCGTTACTTTCTGTGTACCTCACTACTAAAATCTCGTATACACCAAGAGGAAGGGCCCCCGATCTTTGTTCTCTGGAATTAGTGGTTAGGGCTTTATCAGCTATTGTATAAATGTAGGATGACATAGTGCCTTCGCCACTAGCCGGCACCAACAAAGGAGTCCATAGTGCAGTCAAACCCTTTAATCTATAGAACACTCCTAACTGTACAGTTACAGAATAATACCCATCCCCACTAGTAGCTTTTGGGTCAAATCTATAAAAAGCAGGATAGTTATAGGTTAATATAAACTCATTTATTTCTTTGTCGGACACATCTGCATCAACTACAGTAAGTCCAGATATGTCTAAATCAACGGGTGTGGATGTTAGTGCTCTGTATGAAGCAGCTTTTACAGCCATAAGTTTCTCCTATTTTAGAATACTTTTCTAGATACAGAATAAGTATTAGCAACTTGATTAAAGTCTGGCATTACTTGTTGGTTGGCACTTCCTAATCTGTAGTAGTCAGGATTAGGAGCAGTATCAACTGCTGCGTAGTATGATGCAGCCTGATTGTTTATTTGCACATTAGTTATTGCGGTTATTTCACCCTCACATAAACCTAGCTGTATGCGCAGTATGGTTAGCACTTTGTTTAATGATGTGGTCTCGGTGTTTGGAGTAGTTGACGTATCTACATTAATAATATGCCCACCTACCCTATGAGTTCCATAAACTATACCAAGTGCAGTACCTGTGGCTGTAGTATTTTGAACTCCGTTCCATGCGTAAGAGGGGCTGTCCAAAAAGTTTGTCATAGTGTTAGCAGGGCCGGTACTTTCTGTAGTTAAAAAATCTATGGCCCATCCTATAGCGTAGTTAGCTGCTATCGCTATAGCTACGTTTAATACAGTCTTAACAATTATTGCGGCGGTCTCAGCCGCTATATAGTTGAAGGTAGCACTTACTAAAGCTTTAGTTCCCCACTCTACAGCTACTTGATACTCTCCTTTAGGTATATCTAACAATTCTACTATACAACTGTCTGTTAAGATGTATGGTTTAGCGTCGGTGAGTATTTCTCCATTTAGAATAATGGCTATAGCAACAGCCTCTTCCTGTATTGCAACCAATAATTGAGGGAATCTATTAAATAACTCACCTACCAGACTGTACAAATCTACCGCCTCAGTAGTAATACTTTTGCACCCTAACGTAAATTTGCTTAAGCTCTCAGGTAAGTTTAAAATAGCCATGCTTACAGCCCCACAGATATAGCTTTTTCTATAGTGTAAGTGTTTTGTATTGCGTTAAAATTTGGTAGTACACTTTGTACTGCCTTACCTAAGTTATCGGTAAATATTTCTACTGAATTGTAAAAACTAGCAGGCAACTTATTAATCTGGACATCAGATATGGCGGCAATCTCACCTTCACATAGCCCTATCTGCGTATACAATACGCTCTCAGTAGCCACTTCAGAACGCGTGTATACATTTAACACGGATCCACCTACCCTATGAGTACCGTATATTACGGGTATATTTGCACCAGATGCAGTACAGTTTTTAGCTCCTTCAAAAGTGTACGTACTAGTAAAAGACAAATCTACTCTAGATCCTTTTATAGAGTTTGCTACTAATGCCCCACCTATTGCTCCGGATAATGACAGTAACCCTTGCATGAAGGCTACCCCAATTCCTAATGCTATACCCGCAGCAAAAAATCCTGGTATAGGTACGCAAGCAATTACGAAGGCGGCATACTGCAACACTTCCAATGCGATATGTAATACCTTGTTACTAGCTATATCTTGTAGCATTACTCCCATCATTGCGCCTACTAATGGTATTTCGGCGTAGGCTTTAATAGTATCCATTGCAGTTTGTGGTAGGTGAACAAAATCATTAACAGCAGATCCTACGTTACTACTAATATCTCCTACAACATGCCCTACATTGTTAGCTACATCTCCTACAACATGCCCTACATTGTTAGCTACACTTACCACTGGGGCTACTACTGGAGCCGCTACATTAACCACTGGGGCGACTACTGTATTAACAAACGCGTTGCCAAGGTCTGATATTACGCTACCGGTTGTTTTGATTGCGGGGGTTGCTGATTTAACTATATTTACTACAGTAGTGGATGCACTACTTACTGTGCTACTTACAGCTGACGCCGTATTTGACACAGCATTACTTACTGAGGATACGGTATTGGAGGCAGCGCTTTTTATTTTTTTCCACACCCCCGCACCGCTAGGCAGCAACTCTAGGCAGAGTTCATCACTGTCTGCAACAGCAACATGCTTATCAATGGGCAAATCTCCATTAAACAAAAACACTAAAGTAATGGCTGACTGCTCAATCTGAGTAAACAGTTCTACTGCCAATTGCGGAAACCTATTCATAACCCCGTGCATACACTCTTCTAGGGTAGCGCCTTTAATACTAATTTCTAGTACACCACTAGTTAGGTTGGATAGCTCTTTAGAGCATTTAAATATCATTGTGGCCCCACGTATGAATACATGCTGTGGATACGTTTAGTGTAGTTGCTAAATCGGTAATTATTTAATAAACACCCAGCGGTAGTCATGTGTAAAAACTCCGAATCGTTTACCGCAACCCCACAGTGTATTGGATTGTCCTCAAAATCCTTAAAGAAAATCCACGTACCTTTTTCGCATGTATCAGATTTTGAAAAACCTACATACTCGTAGTATTCTGTAAAATAGTTGCGCCCTACCCAGTTAGGCGGTATGTCGTACTCCTCTGGGCTATCCTTAAGTTTAATACCAAATTCTTTCTCATAAAATAGCATAATTAGGCCATAGCAATCAGCCCCATCCCAAGATCTACCCATAGCTTTGTACGGTATAAGTAAATACGGAACGTACATTACAGGAATATTCTCCTAGACCCGTTTATTCCAGGGAAACCTCCGAAGTTATGCACATTACCCCGCAAGTAACACGATAGCATATTTTTGTTGCACAGAAATTCTGGTATGTCTAAGTATACTTCTACACCTGCGGCTAATCCAACAACTCTATCAAGTGTAAGTCTAGGCTTGGATTCTACCCCTGTTGATAAAGGATCACTAGGAGGTATTACATTTGAAATTATGGCTGAGGCAGATTCCGCAAAATTACTAGAGTATACAATTGCCCCTAGTCCTATTACTGATAAAGGCATGGCACTAGAGGTATCTGATCTAAATATCATTTTATTTGCTTCTAAATACCCTTTAATTCCTCGATACTGGCAAGTCTTAAAATCCTTGTACCGATAAGAACAACTATCCACCAAGAATCTTCTTCTAGGCAATCTGATGTCTAGGTCTATTATTGGGTTCATACTGAACGATACCACAGTATCGGTAGCAGAGTACGCATCAATTATGTACTCGTCGTCCATAGATGCCGTAGGTACTTTACTCATGTTGGGATTGGTTTCCCCAAGTGCGTAGTTTGGGTATATAGACCCGTCCTCTCTAAGGACATAAATATCGTCCAAAGAGAAACTGTAAGCCGAAGTTACACGCACTTTAACATTACGCATACCATCGTAAGCACTAATCAAATCCATAGTGAATCGTGTTACGTTAGCCACACTTAAAGTGGTCTTATCAACCGTACCGTCTGTACTTATACCTGCCCCACCAAATCTAACAGGAAACTTACCGTATTTCTGACCTTGATATGAAACATCGTGGTTAGCATCCACTATCCTCCACTCAGTAGCCGGCATGTTGAGAGTTTTATTCTCAGGAATAAAGAAGGTAATTAAGTGAAACAATTGCTCCTGAGAAGCCTTTTCTGTCTCCTCCGCAAACGTAGCGTCAAGTAGTCTTACGTTATTGATATCCGCAGTTATTGACATTCTAACCACCTATACTGTGTGTCGGTTACTATAAGACCGTTTCTTTTGGAAGTATTTATGTAATACATGTCGGCCTCTGAGGGATAGCAAATACCCTCTGGATGCGTATGGTATATTGCTAGGATAGTTCTATTAAGGGCAAGTAACTTCTTTAAAGTACTAAAGTACTATTTTTTAGAAAATATAAAGCAGTCTTCAGGACTGTTGGAAACATTGGTAATAGGATGTACTTCATACTCAGAATCCAGTATGCCACATATCTCTTTTCCAACTGCCGCCCTCTGCAACAGTCTTATCTCATTAACAGCTTTATCTAACATAATTAATCCCAACTCTGAACTAGCTTCAGACTCAAACTGTACGTAGGGCCTTTTGGACTATTGCCTTTGTACTCCGCTGAAAAAGTGTCTTGGTTAAACATAACCTTATAGGTTATTAGTGTAACTGGGTCAGTCCAATAGAAAGACTTTACGTTCAGCGTATAGGTAAAGAAGTCCATTATCGTCAGGTACTCAGTATGTAAAAGAAGTAAATAATTGATATCAAAAGTTTTTTTAGGCAAACTTTTGATTCTTCTCTGCGTATGACCAGAATCAAATTCTATTGACAGGGTGTTGGCTTTTATGCCGTAGTTTATAGGTCTACTGCAATTTGGAAGGTGCTTACCAGTGTAAGCATCGTACTGTGGATACGTGTTAGGATCCAACGCGATTATTCTACTAGGCATACTTAGTCCTCCGATATAAGTAAGCGGAATGAATTTCTCATTCCGCTTACTTATATACACATTGTTTAAGGTTATTATTAGAAAACTGCTTTTATGGTCTTGTATGTCTGACCTTTTTTAGCTAGGTCTGCTGATATTATGTTAATTACTCTCTGCCCATCTCCTACACTTGGCGGTTGCTGATCCTGTGTAATATTTACAATCTGCAGAGTGACTGGGGTTCCTCCCCCACCAGACGAAGAGTTTTTACTGCCACCAACAATACCGCCCTCAGCAAATTTTTGAATGCGTTTCTCGTTGAGAGCTAATAGATTATCTGCACCATAGTAATCTACTGCTGACTTCTTTATCACCATTTCCCCAGGCATTAGCATAGTAGGTACTGAGTCTACTCCTGCCTTACCCATAGATAGGGGAACGTATCCTCCGCCTATCCCGTTTACCATGCCGCCTCCTGCTAGGCGCTGAAAACCTTTAACCGTTAGTAATCCACCGTCAGCAGCGCTATACTCTCCACCCGATAACTGACCTGGAGTACCTGAGCTACCCAAACTGTTAGGACTAGTGGTGGTA
>CAZHNZ010000054.1:0-26564 GCA_964534355.1 uncultured Parabacteroides sp. | reverse complement strand
ATGCAGCGACCTGTTCGACGAGTTTATGGAGAATAACCGGCTCTATGCAACAGCACTGAGCAACTTGCCCGATAGCGATATCTTGAGCGTATTTTTGCAGGCAGAGCTGCCCGGGTCGCTTCGCGAAGATTGCCGCACGTTTCTGAGAGTGGTGCAGGCGCCCATAGCCATACGCTCTTCGAGCACACTCGAAGACTCACATTACCTGCCATTTGCGGGAGTTTACGCCACCTACATGATTCCCCTTTTGCCCGAAGAGAAGATGTTGGAGATGCTGGCATCGGCCATTAAATCGGTCTATGCCTCGGTGTTTTACCGCGAAAGTAAATCCTATCTGCAGGCCACACAAAACAGGATAGATGAAGAGAAAATGTCCATTATCCTGCAAGAGCTGGCCGGCAAGCAACACGATACCCGCTTCTACCCTACTCTGTCGGGTGTGGCGCGGTCCATCAACTTCTATCCGATTGGGTATGAAAAAGCGAAAGAAGGAATCGCTCAGATAGCCCTGGGTCTGGGCAAATACATTGTGGATGGCGGAAAATCGATTCGCTTCTCACCCGCACATCCGCAGCACATCCTCCAATTGAGCAATGTAGAGATGACATTGCGCGAAACCCAAACCGAATTTTATGCCCTCGATGCACAAATGACCGACACCGGGTTTACAACAGACGACGGCTTCAACCTGATGCATCTGCCGGTGAAAGAGGCCGAAGCAGACGGCGAACTTCTCTATACGGCCTCTACCTACAGCGCCGAAAATCGCATTGTGACCGACAGCCTGTACGAAAAAGGGCGCAGATTGATCACCTTCAATCCGATTTTGCGGTACGACAAATTGCCTCTGGCCGAACTGTTGAAAACCATTTTAGCCATTGGTGAAGAAGAGATGGGCTGTCCGGTGGAGATTGAGTTTGCGGTGAATATGAATGAGCCCCTCACAAAAAAATCAACCTTCTATTGGCTACAAATCCGACCGATAGTGCACATCAATCGCCTTACTATTGAACATATAGAAACCATTCAGCCCGAAAATACGCTGATTTATTCCAATCAAGCTCTGGGAAACCTCGATTTAAACGACATTACCGACATTATTTACGTCAAAAGCAGCACATTCAAAGCCGCACAAAACAGTCAAACAGCCACAGAAATAGCAAAACTGAACGAAAAACTATCCGCAGAAGGGCGCAACTACGTGTTGGTAGGTCCCGGTCGTTGGGGCTCAGCCGATCCGTGGCTGGGTATTCCGGTGAAATGGAGTGATATTTCGGCTGCCCGGGTGATTGTAGAGACAGTCCCTGAAAATTATCGGATTGAACCAAGCCAGGGAACCCATTTTTTTCAGAATCTCACCTCGTTTGGGGTTGGCTATTTTACAGTTAATCCACTTCTGAAGAGCGGTCGCTTCGACGAGACCCGTTTGAATCAACTACCAGCCATTTACGAATCTGATGCTCTCCGCCACATCCGCTTTGCGAGCCCATTCTCGGTTAAAATCGATGGAAAAAAAGGCATCGGAATAATTTTGGAACAATAATCACGCCATCTTTAATCATCCCACCCTGCTGACTTTGCAGTAGCCATTAAAATAGTTTCATTTCTATCGAACTTAGAAATGACTATTGGTGTTTGTAGTTAGTATAATACAAGCTGTGTTATTTTCTAAATAACAACACAAAAAGAGAAATAAACAACTTTCTTTCAAAACAATAATTTTATTATTTCCAAACAAGTTTTAAGTCTCAACAAAACCATTATCTCCCATTTTGGAACAATAAATTGCACACAATTCATTTTTTTGTGCAAAAATAATCGCCAATTTGCATGAATTGAAAAAGAAACTATTACTTTTGTAGCTTCTAATTTAAAATATTTCAAAATTAGACCTGTATCATTTTGTAGAATACCAACATAATCAAACTATGATAAAAAAAATTCTGGTAGCCAACAGGGGCGAAATAGCCATACGCATTATGCGTTCCTGCAAAGAGATGGGAATTAAAACAGTTGCTGTTTATTCCGAAGCTGATCGTACCTCACGACATGTATTTTACGCCGACGAAGCCATCTGTATTGGTCCGGCACCATCCAAAGAGAGCTATCTGGTCATCGACAACATCATTGAAGCCGCCAAACGATTCAAAGCAGATGCCATCCATCCGGGATACGGTTTTCTGTCCGAGAGTGCAGCTTTTGTACGTCGATGCCAGGCCGAAAACATCATTTTCGTTGGTCCCGATGCTGAAGCCATGATTAAAATGGGGGATAAAATATCTGCCCGACAAACCATGATAGATGCCGG
This sequence comes from uncultured Parabacteroides sp., assembly GCA_964534355.1. Lineage (GTDB taxonomy): Bacteria > Bacteroidota > Bacteroidia > Bacteroidales > UBA7332 > CAXXIC01. Next base: position 24,256 of record CAZHNZ010000054.1, on the reverse strand, counting down.
TGTGCCCGTGGTGCCCGGTACACAGGAAAATCTGGCAGACCTGGCCAGAGCCAGAGAAGTGATTACCTCTATCGGTCTACCTGTCATGCTGAAAGCCTCCGCCGGTGGTGGTGGCAAGGGAATGCGACTGATCAGACACGAAAATGAGATTGAAAATGCGTACAATACAGCCAAATCCGAGGCTATGGCCTCTTTCGGGGATGAGACAGTTTATATAGAAAAATACATCGAATCGCCCCATCATATCGAATTTCAGGTGTTGGGCGATAAACACGGAAACATTATTCATCTGTGCGAACGCGAATGCTCTGTTCAGCGTCGTCACCAAAAAATAGTAGAAGAGAGTCCCTCACCGTTAATGACAGAAGCTCTTCGGCAAGAAATGGGTGAAAAAGCGGTGGCAGCAGCCCGGGCAGTCAACTATGTGGGTGCCGGAACAATCGAATTTCTGGTAGACGATAACCTCAACTACTACTTTCTGGAGATGAACACCCGACTTCAGGTAGAACACCCCATCACAGAAGAGGTTTTGGGCATCGATCTGGTGAAAGAGCAAATACATGTAGCCAACGGAGTACCCCTGCGCTTCCAACAATCGGATATAGTACAACGCGGCCATGCCATTGAATGCCGGATTTGCGCCGAAGATGCAGACAATAATTTCATGCCATCACCCGGTGTAATCAAACATCTTTCAGAACCATTGGGCATTGGCACACGGGTAGATAGCTATGTATATCCCGGTTACGAAATTCCGGTACATTACGACCCGATGATCGGGAAACTGATCGTTTGGGCTGTAAACAGAAACTATGCACTGGAGCGAATGAAGCGCGTATTATTTGAGTACAAAATATCCGGCCCCAAAACCAATATCGGCTATCTGCGCAAAATAATGACAACTCCCGATTTTATTGCCGGTAAATACAACACACACTTTATTGAGAAAAACAGCGATTTTCTGCTCAATTCATCCTACGGGGGTGCGCAGGAAACGACAGAAAATGTAGCTATCATTGCCGCTTATATGGATTATCTGATTAATCTCGAAGAGAATGCTCCCAAAGTTGCGGACAATTTACCAATTAGCCGCTGGCGCGAATTTGGAAAACGAACACGGATGATACGTATCTGATAACAATCTTCCTATAAAAGAAACAGGAGAATAAACAACCGGGATAAATAAACAAAATAATGCAGGAATAAAATGGAAATACGTATCGGCGATCGCGTAGCTCAGGTTGAGCTGGTCAGCAAAGAAGATAATAAAGTAACCATCTCCATCGACGGTATTGAGTACGAACTGGATGTAGTCATGGCTGAAAATGGAGTATGCTCAATATTACACAAGGGTAAATCATACAATGCAGAACTCAAGCGTTTCGACAACGGGAAGCGTTATACAGTGAATACCAACTTCAACACTTTTCCGGTGGAAATAGTAGATAATCAGGCCAAATACCTGCGAAACCGCAAAAAAGATGAAACCGACGAAACCCAAAACCGAATCTATACACCCATGCCGGGCAAAGTAGTCAAAATACTGGTCAAAGAGGGAGATATTGTTGAGCCGGGACAGTCGGTAATCATTGTGGAAGCCATGAAAATGCAGAGCGAATACAAAGTAAAAAAAGCCTGCACCATCAAACAGATACATGTGTCGGAAGGAGAAACTGTACACAACGATCAGACATTAATATCATTAAATTAAATATATTATGAAGGATATTCACGATATTCAGGACAACTTTATCGAAAAAAACCGTATCGCAGAATTAGGCGGTGGGGCCGACAAAATAGAGAAACAACATCAGGCCGGAAAACTGACTGCCCGGGAGCGCATTGAATTGCTTCTGGACAGAGGAACTTTTGTGGAAACAGATAAGTTTGTTGTACACAAATGCACCAACTTTGGCATGGACAAAACTCACATTCCGGGTGATGGGATAGTTGCCGGATACGGAAAAATTGATGGGCGTCTGATGTATGTGTATGCCTACGACTTCACCGTTTTTGGTGGCTCGGTAAGCCGTACCAATGCCAGCAAAATAGTGAAACTTCAAAAAATGGCACTCAAGATGGGCGCGCCAATTATTGCTCTCAACGACTCGGGCGGTGCACGTATACAGGAGGGTGTTGCCAGTCTGGCCGGTTATGGTGATATATTCTTTCAAAACACCATCAGCTCGGGAGTTGTGCCGCAGATTTCTGTAATCCTGGGACCTTGCGCCGGAGGTGCCTGCTACTCACCCGCCATTACCGATTTTATTTTCATGGTTAAAGAGAAGAGCTACATGTTCGTAACAGGCCCCGAAGTGGTACGCACAGTCACACACGAAGAGGTGACCAAAGAGCAGCTCGGAGGCGCCGTTACACACTGTTCGCAGAGTGGCGTTGCTCACTTCATGGGAAATACAGAAGAGGAAACCCTGATGATGGTACGCGAATTGATGAGCTTTTTGCCGAGTAATAATATGGAAGACATTCCTTTGTTTCCAAACCGGGATCTGATTTCGCGGGAGGATGTGAAGCTGAATGACATTATTCCGGCTGATCCCAACAAGCCTTATGATATAAAAGAGCTGATAGAGACGGTGGTGGATGAGCAATATTTCTTTGAGGTAATGGCCGATTTTGCCCAAAATATAGTGATTGGTTTTGCCCGAATGGGCGGAAAATCGGTCGGTATAGTTGCCAATCAGCCCAACTATCTGGCCGGAGTACTCGATATTGATGCTTCAGACAAAGGCGCACGGTTTATCCGGTTTTGCGATTGCTTCAACATACCTATTATTACATTTGAAGATGTACCCGGCTTCCTCCCCGGCTCGCAACAGGAGCTGAACGGCATTATCCGCCACGGGGCTAAGATGATTTACGCCTATGTGGAGGCTACTGTACCAAAAATCACAGTTATCACCCGCAAAGCTTACGGCGGGGCCTACATCGTTATGTCGAGCAAACACACCGGTGCCGATGTAAACTTTGCCTATCCAAACGCTGAAATTGCAGTGATGGGCGCATCGGGTGCTGTCAATATCCTCTACCGCAATGCCGACGAAGAGACCCGTGCAGCAGCACTGAAAGAGTATGAAGAAAACTTTTCGAATCCCTATCGGGCGGCAGAGTTGGGCTATGTAGATGAAATCATCTTACCACAACAGACCCGCTACAAAATCATACAGGCCCTGGAAATGACTCATACAAAAATCCGGTCAAATCCGGCAAAAAAACACGGAAATATTCCGTTGTAGATTTACGTTTGCGGGACCACTCTCCGCGCGGGTTTTCAGTAGAAAGTTAATCACCCCGCCGGGCACAAAGCTTGGCGGGGTGTACAAAACCTTCGTATGGAATCGCGCCTACAGCACTTCTGCATCTGGTTGCGTAGCAATATATTGCTCAAACACCCGCGATATACCCGTTTCAAGATCAATCTTTGGCGACCAACCCATATCCAGCAGGCGTGTGCTATCCATCAGCTTGCGGGGTGTACCATCCGGACGGGTATCGTCCCAGATAAGTTTCCCGCGGTAACCGACGGCCGACTTGACTATTTCTGCCAAAGAGCAAATGGGCAGATCGCTGCTACTACCAATATTGATGTGGGCAGGCGAATGGTTGGGCGCATCGTAATTTTGCATCAGGAAGATGCAGGCATCAGCCATATCATCGACATGCATAAACTCGCGCAATGGCGAACCGGTCCCCCACAAAGTAACAGACTCTTTGCTAATACCGTACTTTGCCAATAGTGAGATAATCTCATCTTCTGTGTGACTTCCGGTTATTCCCTCTACCGGACGACTGTTGAGATCGGCACGCAGTTGCGACCAATTATCCGACAAAAGGCATTGTCCCAAATGCATTTTCCGGATGAGTGCCGGCAATACGTGGCTCTTTTCGAGGTCGTAGTTATCGTTTTCGCCATACAAATTGGTGGGCATCACCGAGACAAAGTTACTGCCATACTGATCGTGGTAGGCCTCACACATCTTAATTCCGGCAATTTTGGCAATGGCATAGGGCTCGTTGGTAGGCTCGAGCAATCCGGTGAGCAAATACTCCTCGCGAATAGGTTGAGGTGCCAGACGGGGATAGATGCACGAAGAGCCGAGAAACATCAGCTTGACGACTCCACTGAGGTGTGCCGCATGAATGATATTGCTTTGAATCATCAGATTTTCGTACAGAAACTGTGCCCGATAGGTATTGTTGGCCACAATACCACCCACTTTGGCTGCTGCCAAAAATACGTAATCCGGTTTCTCTTGTTCAAAAAACGACATTACAGCCTGCTGATCCAGCAAATTGAGTTGCTGACGGCTTCGAACAACAATCCGGGTAAAGCCACCAGCCGTCAGATTCCGGACCAATGCAGAACCGACCATTCCCAAATGACCGGCTACAAATATTTTATCTGTCTTATTCATTTTATTCGAAATAATTCATGACACGATATCCACCCTGAAGCAGATAATTATCTTTTTTCATCAACTTCACATCACCCAGCATCATATCCGCAATCAGCCCATCCAGGTCGTATTCGGGAATCCAGCCCAACACCTGTTGCGATTTTGACGGATCGCCAATAAGCAGCTCAACTTCCGTTGGTCTGAAATAGTTGGGATCGACCGATACCAGCTCCTCGCCCACTCTCGCTTTGAGTGCCTCTGCATATCCGTCGCCTACCCGTTCTGCAAAAAGCACTTCATCTATGCCGGTGAGTATGCCTTTTTCTCCGACTCCTTCGCCTCTGAAATCGACCTGTAACCCGATAAAGCTGAACGATTTTTTTACAAAATCGCGTACCGTTGTTGTCACACCGGTGGCAATAACATAATCAGAGGGGTCATCCTGTTGCAATATGAGGTGCATGGCGCGGATGTAGTCTTTGGCATGTCCCCAGTCGCGACGCGAAGAAAGATTACCCAAAAACAGATTACTCTGCATTCCCAGGGCAATTTTGCTGATGGCACGGGTGATTTTTCGGGTAACAAAAGTTTCGCCCCGTATAGGTGACTCGTGATTGAACAAAATACCATTGCTTGCATGCATGTTGTACGCCTCGCGGTAATTGACCGTAATCCAATAGGCATAAAGTTTGGCCACGGCATACGGACTACGCGGATAGAAGGGTGTACTCTCCCGCTGTGGAACCTCCTGCACCAGCCCATACAACTCCGATGTAGAAGCCTGATAGATACGGGTTTTCTCCGTCAGACCCAGTAAGCGTACAGCTTCGAGGATACGAAGTACCCCGATACCATCGGCATTTGCAGTATATTCGGGCGTATCGAAACTCACCTTTACGTGACTCATGGCCGCCAGATTGTAAATTTCATCGGGGCGTGTTTCCTGTATAATCCGGGTAATATTCATCGAATCGGTGAGGTCGCCGTAATGCAATACCAGATTGCGGTTTTCGATGTGCGGATCCTGATAAAGGTGGTCGATACGATCTGTGTTAAACATCGAAGTACGGCGTTTGATACCGTGCACAATGTATCCTTTTCTCAAAAGATATTCAGCCAGATAGGCTCCATCCTGTCCGGTAATACCGGTAATAAGGGCGACTTTACTCATGTGTTGAATCAGGTTAATTGATTGGTTAAATATTATTTCGGAAGCAAAGATAAGTGCTAATCCAAAGCATAAACAAGCCATTTAAAGAAAATATTCGGAATCAGGATAGGACAGGATAATTTTTTGTAAAACTTTAATATTTACACGCTTTTAAACCGAATTTTAGAAACAGAAACAGTTGATTCAGTCGCAAAAATAGTTATCGTTGTAGTAACGTTTGTGCAAATCGTTGTTGCCACAATAATACTTATTCCCGTTGTATCCATATCGACCGGCCTTCTCCAATCCATTCAGAATAAGTGCCACATGCTCAAAACTATCGCGCATCAGGTCCTGTAAGACTGATCGAAAAAATATTTTATTGGTTTTGTTTTTTCGCACCACAAATAGCATGGTATCCACCAGATACGACAACGGATTAGCATCTGATACCAGACCAATGGGGCTACAATCCAAAATCACACAATCGTATTTCTGTTTGAGCAATTCTACAAAATCTTTGGTAGAATTGCTTCGGGTGAGTTCTCCCGGATTGGGGGGTAAAGTGCCGGCATATATGATATCGAAACCGAGATCGGGATGCGGATGAATGACTGTATCGAGCTCTACCTGCCCCACCAGATAGTTGGACACACCTCTGTGCTTTTCCTCTTTCAGCACCTTACCAATAGCAGGTTTACGCAGATCAAAATCGACTAATACCACCCGTTTACCTGTAATTTGAAAGACCGATGCCAGATTCAGAGCAATATAAGTTTTTCCATCTCCGGGCTCAGCAGAGGTCACTACAAAAGATGATTTACCCGGATTCCCAACCACAAATTCGAGCCTTGTACGCATAGCTCTGAAGGCCTCTGTAAAACTTGATTTGGGGTAATTCCGGACAATAACCGCTTCACTTTTATCTGAAATAATTATTTTACCTACCAACGGATAAGTTGAGATACGCTCGACATCATCGACAGTTTTCACCGTAAAATCGAGCAACTCACGCACCACAATCAGTACAATAGGTACCACCAGGCCGGCCAGCAAAAATAGAACGATAGTTTGCATTGGCACATTGCCATTGGTTATACCAATCGTTCTTGCTTTTTCGAGCACATAGTAGTCGGCCGTATTGGATGCTTTTTGGATTTGAGCCTCTGCTCTCTTCTGTATCAAATAGGCATTGTATGTTTCGTGAATCTTGTAGTTTCGTTCCAGAAGCAGAAACTTCCGTTCCTTTTCGGGTGCAGCATTCATTTTCCCTATTGCCGCACTATATTTCATATCTATCTGATTTTTATCCATTTGATATACGCTATGCATGTTTCTGACCGTGGTTGATATCATATTTTTCAGTTCAGACATGGCGCTCATCAACTTGGGATAAAGCGGATTTTTGTCGCTCATCTCCTTCAATCGGCGCGAGATATCGTTGTAATTGGTCACCAAACCGGCTAGCCCGGCATCGTTGACACCTACATTTACAGGGGCAATCATGGTTCCGTCCTGAATGTTGTTGTTGAGATAATCGACCAGATAATCGAGATAGACTTTTTTGAGCTGCAACTCTGATTTACTCTTTTCCAGATCATCGAGACCGTTGTACACCTTTGTCGTAATATCTCCCGAATACATCCGGTTAGTAGCCTGATAATCCATCAATCTCGATTGGGATGCCGAAACTGAATCGGAAATAATCAGCAGTTGACGTTCGATAAAATCAATTGTTTTTTCGGCAGTTCGGTTTTTTTGCAAGAGATTTTCCTGAATAAACCCGGTGCAAAGCGCATTCAGAAAATCGACATCCCGCCGGCCCAGATGACTACTTTTGGAAACGGACAAGATGGAAGAATTCTCCTCTACCGCCGATACGTTCAATGAACCCAGAAATTCGGCGATCAAATCGTCTGTTGTCCGAAAACGAAAGAACATGGAATATCTGCTTCGGAACACATTGCTTTTGTTGATTGTACAGAAAAAAAGTGAGTGTTTCAAAGCCTCCCCATATTTTCCGATTACAGAAAATGGGGCCTGAGTTTTGGTTCCTGCAAATGAAATCCGGTATTGCCGGAAGTCGATTCCTTCGAGCTGAAACTCCTGATTGTATGCCGTTTTGGCTATAAAATCGGGAAGCATCACCACAGGCGATGTCTCGTAAATGTTCTCGGTTTTAAAGAGCCCTTTGACATAAAAATCGGTTGTATAATTAAGCTTTTCGAGAGTGGAAGCAATCAGATCGTACGAGGTAATCATATATATCTGATTGGCCATAAGATTGTTGCCCCCCGGATAAATGCCACGACTCAGAAAATCATTTCCTGTTTTGTTGCCCTGCTCGTACATCAGTTTAACCGTCGAGTTATAAACCGGTTTCCATTTTTGTGTTTGCCAATAGGCCAATAATCCGCCGACCATCAGCCCAAATACAATCCAATACCAACGACGAAGAACCGTAGTAATCCAGAATAACCAGTTTACAATCGGATTGTTGTTTATCCCATATACATTTTCGCGCCCTACGCTGTATGGCACAGAAGCCCTGACTCCCGGTTTTGAATGTTCCATGATTTACAGATTTAAGATTAAAAGAAATACAGACACCGGCATCATCACAAAACCCAGAAAATCGGGTAGCGAGGTGAGTTGAAAGAATGATTTGTTGGATGTGGGAAAATAGATAATATCGTTGGGCCGTATGTAGTAAAACTCCGATTCGATGAGGGAAGCCTGCCTGAGGTCGAGCGTTTTTACCAGATAAGAGCCATCGTCGAGGCGGCGTATAAGGCGCACATGCTTTTTGTCCAGATTGGTGTTTTTGCCCGAATAACCGGCCAATGCCTGATATAGCGTCATTCTGTTTTTGTAAATTGGTACCCGACCGCCTCCAATCACAAAAAAATAGCCGGAACTCAGCACCAGACGTACTTCCGCGCCCGGAATATACTCTCTCACCTTGTCGCGAAGCATTGCCTCGGCACCCGACACGGTTTGATTACCCAAATAGAATTTTCCGATAAACGGCAAATCTACACTGCCATCGGGGTAGATTCGGTAGCTCACTGTCTGATCCGGTGACGATTGAGCGGCCTGATCTGCCGATGCGGAAAACATTTTAGCCGTTTCCTGATCGGTGGAAAAGACAGAGTAGGTGATGTAATCGTTGGGTTGAAGTTTGTAATATTCGTAAGCAACAGGATTCCATTGCTGTTTTACCGCATAATTTTGCAGCATATTGGTGTCTCTGTTGGTAATACAACCACACGACAGTGCACCAAGAATCATTAGTTTAAACAGATGTTTACCCATAATGCAGCGGATGAAAAGATAAGAAATGTAGTCAGGTTCAGGTATATCAGTAGGTTAGTTGCAACACGAGTGTAGTGACGGATGCAACAACGGTAACAAGTCCGATAACAGAATATATAGAAGAGTGTACGCCCAAAAACTTACCGTCGATAGGTTGGATGTAAATGACATCGTTGGGCTGTACCCAGAAAAATTCGGAAGAAAAAAGCTGTTTTGATTTTAGGTTAAATGAACGTACTTTTACGCCGAGAGGCGTTTGACGCACGATTTTAACACGAGCCCTGTCACCGAAATCAGACAACTTGCCTGCCAATGCCAGGGCCTCGTATATATTTGTTTGATCTTTGGGCAAACGAATGGTACCGCTCCCCCACTCACCCATCGCCGTAAAGCTGTTGTTTTTGAGAGTCAACTCAACAGAACAAGTCTTCACCACATCGTAAAACCGTTTTTCCAATACCCGTTTTGCCTGAGCTATTGTCAAACCTGCCACCTCCGTTTTTCCCAGATAAGGCAATACAACGGCACCTTGCTCGTCCACCGGATAAGAGGTAAGCCCCCTCAATCCACCAGCTTGCTGATTCGCAGCAGACATTGCACCATTATCGGCAAATGCTACAGCCACGGGGCCGGACTCGGAACCCGACAGAGTTCGCAGTTTTACAATCAGTTCGTCACCATTTTGAATCACATATTCAGGTGGCGTCGAAACCCCTTTAATTATTTCGTTGTTGTGCAACTCTGGCATCAAATTGGTGCGCCAGGGTGCGGCACAACCCGAAAACAATAAAAGAAGTGCTAATCCAAAGTTCTCAACATTCTTCATAGCGGTTTAGGTTAATGATTAATCTATTCGATAATCACAAGCGGATCATTTTTGGAAACCTGATCGCCTGCATTGACGAGCAACTTTACCACTTTTCCGCTGATGGGTGCTAACACCCTGTTTTGCATTTTCATCGCTTCGTGTATCAGCAACAGAGATCCGATTTTCACCATTTGACCCTCTTTGATGTTGACACTCAATATTTTGCCCGGCAAAAAGGCTCTCATTTCGCCTTCCGGCACCTTTTCCCAAACTTTACGGTTGATGAAGTTTTTTGTCAGCGTGGTTTTATATTTTCGGGCGGTAACGGCAAAGTCAACCAGCTCCAGTTCTTTTTTTGATTGTTCCATCAGAATCAATTTTATAAAACAGTTAAAAGAAATACGATTTCTGCCTTATCTGTTTACAGAATAACTAAATATCTTCTGAAAGAACGAAATGTTGCTCACCGTATATAACACCAGAGGCTAACAAATCGTTCTTCAAAAGCATATAAATGTTTATTTCTATCAAAACAGATTAATTCAAAAAGAATCAGAAAGGAGGAATACCGTGTTTTTTCACCGGACGAATTTCATCTTTGGTGCGCGATACCTCCAGGGTGTGCAACAGCAGTTCACGTGTCTCTTTTGGCTCAATTACCGCATCGATAAATCCGTTAGCAGCAGCCACATAAGGATTGGCAAACTTCTCTACATACTCCTTCACTTTCAACTGACGCATCTCTTCCGGATTCTCTGCCTCCATAATCTCTTTGCGGAAAATGATATTGGCAGCACCTTCGGGACCCATTACGGCAATTTCGGCACTTGGCAATGCAAATACGAAATCGGCACCCAGGTGGCGAGAGTTCATCGCAATGTAACCTCCACCATAAGCTTTACGCAAAATTACAGTAATCTTAGGCACAGTAGCCTCAGAGTAAGCATACAGAACTTTTGCACCGTGACGAATAACACCGGCATGCTCCTGATCTACACCGGGCAGATAACCGGGCATATCTTCGAGAGTGACAATAGGAATATTGAATGCATCGCAATAACGGATAAAACGACCGGCTTTATCAGAGCTATCGCAATCGAGTACACCCGCCAAAACCATAGGTTGGTTTGCTACGAAACCAACAGTATCGCCATTCATACGTGCAAAACCTACAACGATATTGGCCGCAAACAACTCATGAACTTCGAGGAATTCAGAATCATCCACAATAGCGCGGATAACGTCGCGAACATCATAAGGTTGTTTTGGATCAGAAGGAATAATATCTTCGATTGTTTTCTTAATTGCCGGTTTTTTAGGCGCAATGGCTTTTGCTTTAGTCGAGTTATTCCATGGGATAAATGTAACCAGTTGTTTGATTTGCTCAAAACACTCAGTTTCACTCAGGGCGTAGAAGTGAGCATTACCGGTAATTTCGGCATGAACACGTGCGCCACCGAGGTCCTCCATCGAAATCTCTTCACCAATTACGGTTTTGATTACACTTGGACCGGTGATAAACATATTTGAAATATTCTGTACCACAAAAACGAAATCGGTAAGTGCAGGCGAATATACAGCACCACCGGCACATGGGCCCAGAATAACAGACAGCTGAGGAATAACACCCGAAGCAATGGTATTGCGGTAGAAGATTTCGCCATATCCGGCCAAAGCACCAACACCCTCCTGAATACGCGCTCCACCCGAGTCGTTGATACCGATGATGGGCACTTTCATTTTCAGAGCGTGATCCATAATTTTGGTAATCTTACGGGCATGTTTCAATCCCAAAGATCCACCCTCTACCGTGAAATCCTGTGCATAGATACACACCGGACTGCCGTTGATTGTACCGGTACCGGTAATTACACCATCTCCGGCAAGATCTTTTTTGTCCATACCAAAATCACGGGCTTCGTGCTTCACAAACAAATCGTACTCTTTGAAAGACGATTTGTCGAGCAATGTAGTGATACGCTGACGTGCGGTCAACTTACCTTTTGCCTCTTGTTTAGCAATTGCAGCTTCGCCACCACCCAATTCAACGATGGCTTTTTTCTCGCGAAGAGCAAGGATGTTTTTCTTTAAACTTGTCATAATTTTTAGCTATTACAATTTATTGTTGAGAATTCAACGTCGTATGGCCACCCGATAATCGACACGCGCCTTTCCATTGAGAATGGAATTCAGCTTGCCTTTTATCAGTTGCTTACGAATTAATGATATATGATCTATAAATAATACTCCCTCGAGGTGATCGTATTCGTGTTGAATAACACGCGACACAAATCCTTCGAATATTTCATCGTGTGCCTTGAAATGCTCATCGACATACTGAATTCTGATTTTATCCTTTCGGGTTACGTTTTCGTGGATGTTGGGTAAACTGAGGCATCCCTCCTCGCGGGTAACATCGTCGCCCGTTTGCTCTACGATGTGAGCATTTATCATTACCTGCTTGCGATTGGCATACTCGGGGTTTTCTTTGCTCAATACGCTCAAATCGAATACCAGCAAACGAATACTAAGTCCAATCTGAGGTGCAGCCAAACCAATGCCATCTGCATCGTACATGGTTTCGTACATGTTGGCCAACAACTTTGTCAATTCCGGATAATCGGGAGTGATATCCTCCGCTACTTTGCGCAAAACCGGTTGTCCGTATAAATATATAGGCAGTTTCAAAATGATTATTTTATTGAATTAAGTTTTTCATTTCTATCTGTTTCGGAAACGCTGAGACTCCATGTATGATTGAAGAATGATTACGGCACTAATTTCATCGACAAGTGCCTTGTTTTGCCGGTCTTTTTTCTTCAGACCACCCTCAATCATTGTTTGGTGTGCTATGGCCGATGTAAAACGCTCATCAACCATTTCGACAGGTATTTCCGGGAAACTTTTACTCAGATTTTTCACAAAAGGTTCGATGTATTTCATGCTTTCGGAATATTCGTTGTTCATTTGACGGGGCAAGCCCACTACAAACTTATCCACAGGTTCTTTGGCCACGTATGTTTTCAGAAAAGCAATCAATTGACTGCTCTGAACCGTACATAATCCATTGGCTATCAACTGCAAAACATCAGTAACAGCTATACCTGCGCGCTTTTTTCCGTAATCTATTGATACAATTCTTCCCATATTGCGGGTGCAAATATAGTAAATATAATGATAGGTATGTACTAAATAACTGAAAAAGACACAGGTTATCCGCTCAGCCAGTTGCCTGACATCCTGATTATGACCTATATAATATGCGGATTGTGACTAACGCATATTTCGGTAAAGCGGAAACCTACCATCGGTTATTCCCTGCGATAGATGCTGATATATTTCGGGGGAAATCACCCATTTCCAGGTATAGAAATCGGCGGTATTGTGAGAAAACCGACTTTTGAACTGATATAGACCATCTTTTTGACATCCCAGACCTCCACCCAGATGAAAACGAAAGAGCCTGCGTTCCGTTGCCAGCTTTCTGGCTTCATCAATCAATAGCTTCAAAGGCGATAGAGACATGTATTCCCAATCTACAGCTCCCAAATGATATTGCATAACAGACTGTGTGATTACGCACAAAATTCCGCCGATGCATTTTCCGTCATATTCAGCCAGAATAAGTACAGACTCAAACTCCCGTGCCTGCCGGAAAGACAGAAAGTAGGAGGAATCAAAAAAATATCCGGGCGAAGCTTTTTTGCGCTCCATGGTCTGATTATAGAGCATCGAAAACTGCGCCCAATCCTCAATTGAGCGGCCCATCCGACAGGTCACACCGCTTTGACTAATCCGGAATAACTGCCTGCGCAAAGTGGACGCATATTCTGCCACCTGCATGGTTTCGGGGCGAAGCGTATCCAGTGCAATTGTTTTGTTCAAATATGTTACCTCGCCCATGCCCCGGGGCAATCGCAGAGAATTGGGAATCAGAGGATGTGAGCGGTTAAAGAGTGATACAATATTATTATCCAATACATAGGCCGTAAACTCAGACCGGAACATCTCCAACAGATTTTCATCCGGATTGAGTGTATTGTAAAGACATCCCACATACCCATACACCGAGGTAAGGTCAGAATAAGGAGTTCCGGAAATGGGTCTGAGTAGCAACGGTAACAGCAGTTTTTGGTTTTCGTATTCAAAAACAAAGAGATAAGGCTCTCCACTGTAATCCAGCATGTGATATTCGTATGTGTGATAGAAATCATGAAAAGAGACCGATGAGAGCTCGTCTCTCCATCCGGCTTTGTCGGAAATAATTCTCATGAGCGTATGTTTTTATTATACAAGGTTTAGGCAAGGTCTGTTTATTAAAAACCGTTAACTATATCAAAAGTTCAAAACAAATTTCCATCTTCTCTCTTTATCTTTACAGGGCATGCAGAAAAGGCTCGGTGAGTGCTTTTGAAGAAAAATTTTGGCTGTTTTATCCTTTCAAAACAAAAATTTTGCGTAAGTTTGACCTCTGAAAATGACAAAACAATGAAAGCAAACAAAATATACATTCTGATTATTACACTTAGTTGTAGTTTCTCCGGATTCACTCAAACAGCCGATCAAGCCAAAGAGCTATATAAGAAAGGTGCATTTGCACAGGCAAAACCTTATTTTGCGCAACAAATAAAAGCCCATCCCAAAGATGCGAATATCAATCAGTGGTACGGTGTTTGTCTGTTCGAAACCGGAGAACAGGCTAATGCAGAAAAATACCTGCTGGTGGCAGCACAAAAAGCAATACCCGAAGCATATCGCTATTTGGGTGAGTTTTATCTTAAATATTACCGTTTCGAAGAAGCTGTTGAACAATTGAGTAAATACATTGCATTACCAATAATATCTCCGGAGTCTATTGCAACATACAATAAAAAACTAAAACAGGCAGAAACGGCCATGCGGCTTATCAAAGGTATTGTTAAGGTCGAAATAATTGACAGCCTCGTGGTTAATAAAGATAACTTTTTTCAACAATATAAGCTTTCGCCGGAAAGCGGAACGATCAGAAAATATGATTCTCATTTCGGCACCGACACAAAGAGTTTTGCATCGGTCTACGAAAATGAGCGAAAAGACCGGATTTATTTTGCCTCAAAAAGCAGTAAAGGAGACTATGATATCTACACCAGCGATAAGCTTCTGGATAGCTGGAGTGAGAAAAACAGCCTGTCCAATGCGGTCAATACGCCAGAGAACGAAAACTTCCCATTCCTGTTGTCTGATGGAACAACTCTATACTTTGCCTCCGACGGTGAAGGCTCTATAGGTGGATACGATATATTTGTAACACGTTATAACCTGGCAGAAAACACCTATCTGACACCGGAAAATTTAGGGATGCCTTTCAATTCTACAGCCAACGACTATATGTTGGCCATAGACGAACAGAATCAAATAGGATGGTTTGCATCAGATCGGAATCAACCGTCCGGAAAGGTAGCCATCTACCTGTTTTTACCGCGCGAAGAGAAAGTGGTGTACGACAACCTTTCACCTTCCCAGATAGTAAGTCTGGCTAAGATAAACTCTATTAAAGAAAGCTGGACAGCCAATCAAAAAAACTACAAAGAGATATTGCAAAGAATTAGTAAACCGGCCGAAACTGCGGTAATCCAGGATGTAGCAAAAGGCGAATTTATCTTTGTTCTAAATGACAATCGCATCCTGAGATCTCTCTCGGATTGTAAAAATGCAGAGAGTGCGAAACTATTAAACTCGTGGCTTACAATTAAAGCTCAATACCAAAATCAATCGGAATCTCTCGAAAAATTGCGCAGGGACTATAGACTGAGTAACGAAAAAACAAGAAAAAGCCTGACCGATTCTATTCTTTCTAAAGAAAAATCGCTGGATGAACAGAGAATAAAGCTCAACGAACTTGAGGTTAAGTTACGTAAAATGGAAAACAATACAACCAACAAATAAATGCACCGATCATGAAAAACTTCCCCGAATCTGAACTGATTATTAACGCCGATGGCAGCGTTTTTCATTTGCATTTACGCCCGGAGCATCTGGCAGACAAAGTATTGTTGGTAGGCGATCCAGATCGTGTGACAATGGTCGCATCATTTTTCGAATCGATAGAGTGTGATATTTCGAATCGTGAATTTCATGCCATCACCGGTAGCTACAAGGGCAAACGAATAACAGCACTTTCGCATGGCATTGGTACAGATAACATAGACATCGTGATGAACGAGCTGGACACCCTGGCCAACATTGACATGAAAACAAGAACTGAGAAAACTGACTTCCGGCAACTGACACTAATTCGTGTGGGCACCTCCGGCGGATTACAGCCATTTCTGAAAGTAGGTTCTTACTGCATCGCCGAAAAATCTATCGGACTGGATAGCGTTCTCAATTATTACAGCGGCCGCGAGAAGGTGAGCGAACCCGGATACGAAGATGAATTTATTCGACAAACAGACTGGAACCTTCAGAGCGGTAGGCCTTACGTGGTAAGCGCAGACTCTGAACTGGTCTCTCGTTTCGAGAATACTGAAAACGTAACCAAAGGAATTACCATTTCAGCCATTGGCTTTTATGCGCCACAGGGTCGGGAGTTACGTATCCCACTGGCAGATCCCAATCTCAACAAAAAGATTGAGGCATTTCGTTTCGAAGAGCGATGCGTTACCAACTACGAAATGGAGAGCTCAGCATTGGCAGCACTAGCCAAACTTATGGGACATAAAGCAATGACAATCTGTACCATCATAGCCAATAGATTGGCCAAAGAGGCTACAAGTAACTACAAAACATCGGTATCCGACCTCATAAAACTGGTTTTGGAAAAAATATAACAGATCCCGAATTAAAACTTATCCCCCATAAAACGGGACATTACGCCAAGCAATGCTTTGCTATCAATTGGTTTTGTAAGGAAATCGTCCATACCGGCATCCAGACATCTCTCTTTTTCGCCCTTGACAGCTCCTGCCGTTAGGGCGATAATCGGAATTCGCACGCCCGACCCGGCCTCAAAATTACGTATGGCCAAAGTAGCCTCTACTCCACTCATTTCGGGCATTTGAACATCCATTAACACCAAATCAGGATGCATGGTTGTTGCGACATTGAATGCTTCACGACCATTAGAAGCTTCCAGAATAATGGCTCCCGGCACAATTTGCCTCAGAATAGTTGTCACCAACAACATATTAAGTCTGACATCTTCGACAACTAAAATAGTAGGAATAGTATCACTTACCCATACATCAGATTCAGGTGTAACATCTGATTGGGGCATTCCCAAACCGGAATCATTTTTCAGATTAATCAAACCGTGCAATAACTCCTGAGATTTTACAGGTTTAGAGATGGTAAAACGAATACCCAGCCTTTTGCATTCTTCGTAAAATGCCACATTCTCGGAACCACTGTGCATTAATATGATATCGAGTTTTTCGGGAGTAATATTTAATTTCTCCCGAATCATTTTCACGGTATCCAGACCATCAAAAAAGGGCATTTTATAATCCATTAACAACACATCAAAAGGTGCTCTTCCTTCCAGCAACTTAAGAGCAGTCAGCCCATTATCACATTGTTCTGCGTCAATGCCCCAGGTATTCAAAACCGATTGTAATATGGAAGCACTTCTGTCATTATCGTCAACGATCAATGCCCGACAAATATTGGATAAACGTAGCTGCTGTTCAAATTCCTGATCTTCATACTCTGTCAAAACAGAGAAATAGAACGTGGAACCCTTTCCGGGCTCACTTTGGATCTGAATACTTCCCCCCATTTTATCAGCCAGCATGTTTGAGATTGTCAACCCAAGTCCGGTTCCTCCGAATTTTCGGGTAGTAGATCCATCTGCCTGCGAAAAAGCTTTAAACAATTTTTTCTGTTGTTCTGCATTGATACCAATTCCTGTATCGCGAACAGAGAAAACAAAATTACCATTCAAATTATCCACTTTTTCAAAAGCGATCTTCAGCTCAACCTCTCCCGAATCGGTAAACTTAACGGCATTTCCCATCAAATTAACCAATATCTGTCTGAGCCTTACCGGATCAAACAACGCAAAACGGGGAAGCTTGGAATCAATATTTAACAAAACCTCCAGTCCCTTTGTGATAGCCGGAAATTTCACTATCTCAATGATGTGTTCGGCCCATTCCACAATATCTGTTTTCACGCAATCAAGCTCCATTTTACCGGCTTCTATTTTTGAGAAATCCAGGATATCGTTGATAATACCCAGCAAAGAATGACCTGAAATATTCACATTTTCGACATATTGCTGCTGAATTTCATCGAGCGGAGTTTTCATAAGCAAATCAGTAAATCCAATTACGCCATTCAATGGTGTTCGTATTTCGTGGCTCATATTGGCCAGAAACTCCGACTTAGCTTTGTTAGCTATATCTGCTTCTTGTTTGGCTTTGAGTAAAGTTGCTTCCACCTTCTTTTTGTTGATTACTCCTGCCAAAACACTGGCATACACTTTGAGAAGAATAAGTACCTGATTATTCCATGATTTTTTGGAAAGCACAGAATCAAAACCGATAAACCCCATCAGGGTTGATCCAAAATACATGGGTACAGTTACCAAAGACTGCACTCCCTGAGGCTCCAAAATCTCTCGTTCGAATGCTCTGTCTTCGGGCAAATCAACCACTGATTCTATATATATATGTTCATTATGCAAAAAAGTCTCTTTCCAGCGGGGTATAAAGGAGAAAGGTATTTCTTGCAAATTTTCAATTTCCGGACGTATCCCATTAGCACACCATTCAAACGTATTATTAATTTCGTCTTTATCGTGATCGAGCTCAAAAATATATGTACGATCAACCTCGTTAAACAGACCCAAAACCTGCAAAGAGTGGTTTATCTCATCGTCCAATGTAGCTGAATCTGTCTGAATCAGGCGTTCAGATATTCTGGCTATGATGTTATAAAAATCATTCTGAATTTTAAGATCATCTTCCAGTTTTTTACTTATTGTGACATCGACCATGACGGTAAGAAGAGACTTAACACCCTGACTTTCTATAACTTCACCCGAGAACAAGCCATCCATCAATTGTCCGGACTTGGATTTTACTTTAAATTGTTTATTGTAAAAAGACCCTACTGCATTCAATTCGCTTTCAAGCTCAGTCAAAGGCTCTGGTGAAACAAACAGTTTTAATTCATCAGCAGTCCTCCCGATAACCTCTTCCCTTGTATAACCCGTTTTATTAATAAAAGCCCTGTTTATGTCTGTAAAACGACGATCCGGTAATGATGTAATTGCCATTAATGCCGGATTATTTTCGAAAAATTTATTAAACTTCTGAAGAGATTCCTGCTCTTTACTTAAATCTTTACAGATACCAAATATACAATCATTTCCATCCCATTTGCCCAGCCAGACTCTTGTTTCTACAGGCATCAAAGCACCACTTTTTTTAGCCAGAGGAAGCGGGCAGAAATCCTTCTTTCCGGCAAACATATCTTCAAAAATGAGCTTAGCCTCATCCCTTTTTGAAACCGGATGCAAATCCAGCACATGCATTCCTTTTATTTCCTCTTGCGTATAGGCAAGTTTCTGAAGAACCACATCGTTTACATAAAATATGGTACCCTGCACATTTGCAACAATAATTAAATCGTCTATTGATTCAAAAAAACTTCGGAAATTATTCTCGCTTTCACGTAATTTTTCTTCCGCATTTTTGCGGGCAGAAATATCAACCAGACACTCCAGTAGTTTCTCTTCCCCTTCAATATTTATTTTCTTCACACTTTTCAGAATGGGTAATTTTGTCCCGTCATGGCAAAGCATCACTCGTTCTGAATTATCAATAACAAAACCCAAATCGCACACCGGACAAGCATTTTCGCTGGCAGGGCAGAGTAACGAATGGCAACGTTTTCCTAATAGTTCCGACTTTGAAGCTCCAAATAATGTAGCTATATATTCATTTACACGCTCAATAACACGTGTTTTACTATCGACAATAACAACCCCAGCGGGTAATGTATCGAGCAAGGCAGTTTGCAAAAACTCCCGCTCCTTGTTGGCCAATGAAATATCTTTAAGAGGTGTAATATCGGTAATTAACACAATAACAGACTCTTCTGAAAAGACAGATAATTCAATCTTGAGCAATTTACCAGTCTCCTCACAAAACCGGATTAATTCATATCTCTTTTTATTGCGTAAGGCGTCTATACAACTATCTTTTTCAACCTGAGAATCAAACAACAGCATTCCAAAAGTTGGGATAAGCATCCTGTTTATTAAATCCTCCGAATGAAATGATGTAAGATTTCCAACGGCATCATTCACCTCTACAATCTCAAAGTCTTCACATTCAACAAATCCTTTTTTTACTTTTTTGCATAGCAGTATGCCTAATGAAACAAATTTCATCAAATCTTTGTATAAATTGTTTTCCATGGGTATTTGGGTTAAGAATATCTCCCCTTTTTGTTATTGGGGATGCGAATAGACAAAATTAAACAGAAATTTGAATAAATCAAATATTTATCATAAAATCCTGATTTAAGTTGCAATTTAGATGTTTGGACATTTGTCTGGAAGCTATATTTCCTTATTTCGATCATTAGAACAAAACTATAATTTCGGTTGTTTTTTATTCATTTGACAATAAGCATATAATTCTATATCATTTTATGTAATTTTGCCGTTTAATCATCGTCTTACGACATAAATAATTTTATTCAGATACACATTATCTATTATGAAAAAGAAACTCCTTATCGCAGCATCTGTGTTTGCTTCATTATTTGTCATTCTGTTGATTTTACCTTTTGCATTCGAAGGGAAAATCGAAAAAATGATTAAAGCAGAAGCCAATAAAACGATGAAAGCCAAACTCGATTTTAGTAACCTGAATCTGAGCTTTATTCGCCATTTCCCCAAAGCCACGATTGGATTGAAGAATCTGACTATCGTCGGTATCGACTCTTTTGCCGTTGATACGTTGATAAAAGCGGAAGAGCTTCGTGTTTCTGTCGACATTATGAGCATTTTTGGTGACAAAGGATTCGATGTATCTCATATTTTGCTCGATGGTGGTGATATTCGGCTACACGTGCTCAAAAGTGGTCGTGCAAACTGGGACATCGTTCCATCAGACAACACCCAACAACCTGCAACGGCTGAAAAGCCATCTACTTTTAAACTAAGCCTGAAAGAGCTGGTGACCCGGAGCAGCCGTTTTAGCTATGTGGACGAACAGGGAAATATGGATTTCTCGATAAAAGATCTGAACAGCATTTGCTCTGGCGATATGACTGCCGATGTGACCAACCTAAAACTTAAAGCAGATGCCGCTGAGATGAATTTCACGATGGATAAATTGCCTTATATGAGCAAAATGGTGGTGCATATCGATGGCGAAATTGAGGCTGATTTGAAAAACAGCAAGTACACATTCCGCAACAATACCTGCCACATAAATGCGGTTGAAGCCGCCCTCGAAGGTTGGTTTGCAATGCCCAAAGAGGGATACGATATGGATATACGTCTGAAAACAAAGCAACTCGACTTTAAGCAAGTGCTATCGCTGGTACCGGGTATGTTTACCAAACAATTTGAAGATATAGAGACTGCCGGGGTGGTATCTATGGATGCGTGGGCCAAAGGACATTATTCTGATTCGGTTTTACCGGCATTTAATGTGGCTTTAAATGTGGATAAAGCGATGTTTAAATATCCCTCGTTGCCCAAAAAAGTGGATCAGATACGAATGAATGTGAAAGTTTCGAATCCCGGCGGAAGCCCCGATCTGACAGTGGTAGATCTGAAAGAGCTACGGTTCTCGATGGGTGGAAATCCGTTTAAGCTGACAGCTCTGATTAAAACACCGGTCAGCAATCCCGATTTTGCATTGAAAGCCAACGGAAAGCTGGATTTGGCAATAATCAGGGAGGTCTATCCGCTCGAAAAAGGGACAGAACTGAACGGCAAACTAATATCCGACTTACAGGTAATAGGCACTATGCGACAAATTGAGCGTGATCAATACGATCAAATCAATGCGGCAGGAACCGTTTCTGTTGCCGATATCATCTACAAATCAGCCGGATATCCCGATGTTTTAGTAAAGAATATGGCTCTGAATTTCACGCCCCGCTTTGTGGAAATGACAGATCTGAATCTTAGGTTTGGAAAAACAGATATTGCAGCCAAAGGACGTCTGGAAAACTTTATTGCTTATGCATTGAAGGACAAAACATTGAAGGGAAATCTATCCATGACATCCAACTATATGGATATCAATGAGCTAATGGGCAATTCCACAACAGCCGGACAGAGTGACACATCATCCATGCAGGCGTTTGTGATTCCCGCAAATATCGACTTTGTGCTTCAGGCAGCCATTCAAAAGATTACATACGACAAAATGACTTTTACAAATGCATCGGGCAAGGTATTGGTCAACAACGGTAAAATTGATTTCAACGGACTACGCATGAATGCATTTGGTGGTGTAGTGGAAACTGATGGCTATTACAGCACTGCCGCAAACCCGAAAAAACCCGACATTAGTCTCTCTCTGAATATTGTTAATGCATCATTTGCTCAAACATTTAATCAGCTTGACTTTGTAAAGAAACTGATGCCTTTGTTTGAGAAAACTATTGGCAACTACTCTGTCAACTTTAAACTTAACGGGAAGTTGGACGAACACATGTCGCCCGATTTGAAAACACTGCTGGCTCAGGGGCTTCTTCAGTCGCAAAATGTGCAGGTAAAAGAAGTAAAGGCACTGGATGCACTGGCTTTGGCAATGAAAGATGACAAGTATAAAAATGTTTCGATGAAAGATTTGAAACTACCATTCTCTATACAAGATGGAAAAGTGATAACTAAACCGTTTGACATACAAATGGGTGATACCAAAATCAATCTGTCCGGAATCACAACACTGGACAAAATGATTCAATATGATGGTACAATTACCTTACCGGAAGGTGCTGTATCGAAACTGGGAGTCAATTTACAACAGGTTGCTTTTAAAATTGGTGGTACATTTTCTCAACCCAAAGTTTCGCTGGACTACAAGTCTATGGCCAAATCGTTGGTAAAAGAGGCAGCTACCAAAGGAATTCAAAAGGCACTTGGTGTAAAAGACGATGCAGAGTTGCAAGCCAAAATAGCAGCAGCCAGACAGGAAGCCCGGGCCAAAGCCGACCAAATAATAGAACAGGCCGATCAACAGGCACAAGCATTGATTGACAAAGCCGGCAATCCGATTGCAAAAATTGCCGCAAAAAAAGTAGCTGAACAACTCAAAAAAGAGGCACAGAAGAAAGCACAAACCGTGGTAGACGATGCCGAAGCCCGGGTTGTGCAAATGCAGGCAAAATAGGCTTAAAATGCAGCTGCAATCCCATTTTATTAGTCGATTGGGTCTGTTATTTCGCATAAAAATTTTATATTTGCAGAAATCACAGATTACAGACTGAAAAATGGGGAAATTATACATGAAAAATATCAAAAATATTCTTTTTTACACAGGTACGATTGGCCTATTTTCCACCCTTATTTATTGGTTCATACAAAAAGGGAAGCTGCTTGAATCCGGTCGTGAAATTATAGTAACTGAGTCCAGGGATAGCACCTGGACTCAGTTTATAAAATCTATGTCCGAAAACTTAGGGCATCCACTTGCATTATTGTTGTCGCAAATTGTCACCATCATACTAGTGGCTCGTATTTTCGGATGGCTGTGCAAAAAAATTGGGCAACCGTCTGTTATCGGTGAAATCGCAGCCGGTATCGTAATGGGACCATCGCTGGTTGGCATCTATTTTCCTGAATTTTCCGCAGCACTTTTCCCGGCCACTTCGTTGGGTAATTTGCAGTTTTTAAGTCAGATCGGGCTTATCCTTTTTATGTTTATGGTTGGCATGGAGCTCGAGCTGAAAACCATTCGCAACAAAGCTCAGGAAGCCGTTGTGATTAGCCATTCGAGCATTATAACCCCCTTTACACTGGGCATAATTCTAGCCTATTACATTTACGACAGATTTGCACCATCTAACGTCGAATTCCTTTCTTTCGCCCTCTTTTTAGGTATTGCCATGAGTATTACTGCATTTCCGGTACTGGCCCGCATCGTGCAAGAGAGAGGTTTACACAAAACGAAATTGGGGACAGTGGTTATCACTTGTGCAGCAGTAGACGACATTACAGCCTGGAGTATTCTGGCAGCTGTCATCGCCATTGTCAAAGCCGGTTCGTTTGTCAGTTCACTATACACCATTGCCCTGGCATTTGGTTATGTATTGCTCATGTTGAAGGTAGTAAAGCCTTTCCTCAAAAGAGTGGGCGAACTACACCCATCGCGCGAAACACTGACAAAACCCGTGGTGGCCATCTTTCTGCTCACCCTGATGCTTTCGTCGTATGCAACCGAAGTGATAGGCATACATGCTTTATTTGGCGCATTTATGGCAGGTGCTATTATGCCCGAAAGCATGAAATTCCGCAATATTTTTATCGAAAAAGTAGAAGATGTGGCATTGGTACTATTACTTCCTCTCTTTTTTGTTTTCACCGGATTACGTACACAAATTGGACTGCTCAAT
>CAZHNZ010000053.1:0-26712 GCA_964534355.1 uncultured Parabacteroides sp. | reverse complement strand
TGACTCTGACCGTTTGTTACTCTGTTCAATCTCAATTATCTCTACATACGATGAAAACCAAATTGCTGCTGCTATTTATGCTGCTGCTGGCCGGAAGTGCCTGTTTCGGCAGCCCGTTTGACGGAAAAAAGTGGATAACCGACGCCAAAGAGGCGGGTGAACCCAACCGTTGGCTCTGTTTCCGGAAAGAGTTTGTGTGCGATGCGCGACCACGAGAGGCACGCCTGAGTGTGGCCGTGGATTCGAAATACTGGCTCTGGGTAAATGGCCGGCTGGTGGTGTTTGAAGGTGCGCTGAAACGCGGCCCAAACCCCAACGATACCTATTACGACGAAGTAGATCTGTCTGCCTGGCTGAAAAAAGGAAAAAATACACTCGCCATACAGGTGTGGTACTGGGGCAAACAGGGATTTTGCCACAACAGCAGCGGCAAGGCCGGGCTGATAGCCACATTGTCGCTGGGCAACCGGACGATAACCACCGACGAAAGCTGGAAAGTAAAACTACACCCCGCTTATGGAAAAACTGAGGCGCCGCACCCCAATTACCGCTTGCCGGAATCGAATGTGCGGTTTGATGCCCGTGCGGATATGCCCGATTGGTTTCGGCCGGGGTATGACGACTCAGGCTGGGCAAGTGCCGCAATAGCCGGTAATTATCCGTGTGCGCCGTGGAACAGGCTGGTGGAAAGACCCTTCCCGAACTGGTACGATACGGGTGTAATACCCTATTTGTCGACCAAAAAGAGTGCGACTCAAACTGGCACTATACTGACCTGCAAACTACCTAAAAACATAACAGTAACCCCCT
Source organism: uncultured Parabacteroides sp. (assembly GCA_964534355.1). GTDB lineage: Bacteria > Bacteroidota > Bacteroidia > Bacteroidales > UBA7332 > CAXXIC01. The sequence goes on along the minus strand of CAZHNZ010000053.1, from coordinate 25,902 downwards.
GGCTGAAAGTAAAAGCCCGCGCCGGACAACTGATAGATATGCGCACCGACAACTACAAAGGCGGCAGCGAATACAATGTGCGCTCGGAATATATCACCCGCGACGGTGTGCAGGAATTTGAGGCGCTGAACTACTTCAACGGACATAACGTACTATACACTCTGCCCGAAGGGGTGGAAGTGCTGAGTGTGGGATACCGTGAAACACGCTTCAATACCCGCCATACGGGTGATTTTGCATGCAGCGATACCTTCTACAACGTGCTGTGGCACAAGGCTCTGAATACGATGAACCTGAATATGCGCGACGCAATACAGGACCCCGACCGCGAACGTTCGCAGTGGTGGGGCGATGCGGTAATCATAATGGGTGAGATATTCTATTCGTGCGACCCCAACGGACAGAAAGCGGTAGCCAAGGCGATACGCAACCTCGTGGACTGGCAAAAGCGGGATAGTGTGCTGTTTTCGCCCATTCCGGCCGGAAGGTGGGACAAAGAGCTGCCGGTGCAGATGCTGGCATCGGTCGGGAAATTGGGTTTCTGGAACTATTTCCGCTACACCGGCGACACGGCGATGATTCGTCACGTATATCCGGCTGTGAAAAAATATATGTCGCTCTGGAAAACCGACAGCCGCGGGCTGGTGGTGCACCGAAAAGGCGGCTGGGACTGGTCTGACTGGGGCAAAAATATAGATGTGGCGATGCTCGACAACGCCTGGTACAGTCTGGCCCTCGACGGGGTAGCCAATATGGCACAACTAATGGGCGAACCTGACTACGCCCGGGTGTGCCGGCAGCAAATGGTGCAGATTCGGGATGCCGTGAACCGTGAGTATTGGAACGGCAAAGAGTATCGTTCGACCGAACATAAGGGGAAGACCGACGACAGAGCCAACGGATTGGCAGTGCTGGCCGGTTTTGCCGATGAAGGGAAGTACAGCACACTGTTACCCTTTTTGCAGAGCTACAAAGCAGCTAGCCCTTATATGGAAAAATATATTCTGGAGTCGTTTTTTGTGAATAATCAGGCTGAAGCCGGACTCGAACGGATGAAAGAGCGATACACCGAAATGGTGGCAAGCCCACTTACATCGCTGTGGGAAGACTGGGAAATAGGCGGATCGGGCGGTGGAAGCATCAACCACGGCTGGGCAGGCGGGCCACTGACGCTGCTTTCGCAATATGTGGCCGGCGTTTCGCCCCAGGCAAACGGGTGGGATACCATTTTGGTGAAACCCCAAACCGCAAAGCTGGAGTGGGTAAAATGTACTGTTCCGGTGAAAGATAAGGCAATAACCGTAGAGATAAGAAACGCAAAAGGTGAGTATTGCATTTCGGTAAATAACCAAACCGGACGCCCTGTGGTGGTAGCTGTGCCGCGCTCAAAAATAACAACTGCACTAAAAGTCTGCGGAAAAACGGTAAAAGCCGGCCGCGAGAGCGATGTGAAACAGTCCGGCTGCCGCTATGAGCGGGCAGATAGTCTGTACTATTACTTTGGGGTGAGTCGGAGAAAGCTAAGCTTTGTTTGTCGTTGATTGATTCATTGTGATATATAATCGAAAAGAGGCTGTTCCAAACATTGGGGCAGCCTCTTTTCTGTAAATATTGTTACTAATTCTCTTATTTGTTTTTCAGATTCTTTGCTTTTTCCTGTAAAGCCTTGTCTTCGTCTGTAACAGCCACTATCTCAATGTTATGCGCTACCGGTTTGGTATTTTCGTCGACGTAGATAAACGTAATAAAACCACTAACGAAAGCCTCGTCTGTTTTATCTTTTTTTACTTCGATATATGTGACCACACTACTTCTTCCCGTGTAAATAATCTTGGATGAGAATTTCAGGATTTCACCCGGTTTTACAGGTTTGGTAAAGTACATACCATGAATTTTTAAACAAACAACCCCTTTGGGATTGAGCAGTGAAGCGGCGGCGATAAAGCCTGCCTCAACAAACCATTCGGCAGTTCTGCCGGCAAACAGGGTGCCGTGGTGGTTCAAATCCTCACTTTTTACGAATCGTGTGGTTTGAACAGTTTTGGGTTCAAAAACTAATTTTTCCATTTTATACCTATAAATATGTTTTATAATATGATTTTGTAAAGAGTTTGCAAAGTTAAAATTAAAGCTAGTGATGTCTTTGTGGGTTATATTTTATTAATGTTTTTTTATTGGATAAAGTAAACGCGCTGATTGTCAAATTGATTGAAGAGCAGATGGTGGGGCAAGAATGATATTCGGGTTTGTTACAGGGAAGAGGTTTTTTGACAAAAAATGAAAGTTTTAAGCTGGAAATATGAATGAATAGCAGTATATTTGCGCCTGATTTGAAAAATTGTAAGAAATCTCAACTCTAAATTAATAAATCGAACATGATCACATTTTTATTATCCGTTTTAGCCTTGCTGCTGGGCTATTTTATTTATTCCAAGTTTATTGAGAGAATATTCGGGGCAGACCCCAAGAAAGAGACGCCGGCAATAACTATGCCCGACGGTGTGGACTATGTGCCACTGCCTGTATGGCGTATCTTTCTGATTCAATTTTTGAACATTGCCGGACTGGGGCCAATTTTCGGTGCTGTGGCCGGTGCCATGTGGGGGCCTGTGGCCTTTTTGTGGATTGTGTTTGGTTCAATTTTTGGTGGTGCCGTACACGATTATTTTTCAGGAATGCTATCTGTCAGACACAAGGGATTGAGCATCACAGAAATTGTGGGCATCTATCTGGGTAATGGTACCAAGCAGTTTATGCGCGGCTTTACGGTGATACTGATGATTTTGGTGGGTGCTATTTTCATTATGGGCCCGGCGAAAATTCTGGCCGGACTAACCCCCGACCTGATGTCTGTGAATGTATGGGTGTGGATTGTATTCATCTACTACATACTGGCTACCTTGCTGCCTATTGATCAGATAATCGGCAAAATATATCCTGTGTTTGGTTTTGCCCTATTCTTTATGGCATTTGGTCTGATAGGCTCTTTGTTTGTGAACGGATACCAAATACCGGAACTTACGGTGGATAATTTCCGCAATTTCCATGTTAACCCCGAAGAGTTTTCGTTCTTCCCGATGATGTTTGTTTCTATTGCCTGTGGGGCGATATCCGGATTTCACGCTACACAATCGCCGCTCATGGCCCGCTGTATGACCAACGAAAAGCAGGGACGCTCTGTGTTTTACGGTTCTATGATTGCCGAAGGTGTGGTGGCTCTGATTTGGGCTGCTATTGCGATGAGCTTTTATGGTGGTGTGCGTGAGCTGAACGATGTGATGACTGCCAACAATGGTAATGCTGCTGATGTGGTGAATTTCATTTCCAATACACTGCTGGGCAAACTGGGTGGTGCGCTCGCTCTGCTGGGCGTGGTAGCAGCACCGATTACATCGGGAGACACGGCATTCAGAAGCGCGAGACTTATTGTGGCCGACTTCCTGAACTACAAACAGGGCCCGATGAAAAACAGGTTGGTGATATGCGTTCCGTTGTTCGTAGTTGGTTTTGTATTGACTCAAATAGATTTTGGCATAATCTGGCGTTATTTCGCCTGGTCTAATCAGACTCTGGCAGCGGTAGTGCTTTGGACGATAACGGTTTATCTGGCCCGCGAAGGCAAAAACTATTGGGTGACACTGCTGCCGGGTATATTTATGACCATGGTTGTGGCGACCTATTTCTTTGTGGCACCCGAAGGCTTTAAGCTGGATGTGAACTATGCCTATACGTTGGGTGCCCTGATCACATTGGTTTGTACCGGTATTTTCTACAAAACAGTATTGAGCAGACTGAAAACGCCTGAAAAACTGGCTTGATAATAACAAAAAGGTAACACGCCCTTTTTGCTTACATATACAAGAAACAGAATTGTTGTGAAGGGGAAATCCTGAACAGCAGTTCTGTTTTTTTTGTTTTTTACCGGCTGAAAGTCTTAGTACCTGATTGTCGAAGCAGGTGTAAAATGTACGTTTAATATTCTATTTAAATTAACACACAAATAGCTTTGTATAGGGTGATTGGTACAATTATATACGTCACTTGTTTACAAAATGGTCTATTATTAGCCGGATGAAAATAGTACTTTTGTGCTTCGAAAAAGTTTGGTGGCAATTATGTCAGTTTACCTGTATAATTGATGCCTGATTTATTATCTATTAATCTCTATTTATTAACAAATACATAACCGAAAATTAAACCTATGATTAGATTTAGTCAGATTATGGCATTTCTGTTTTTATCCCTATCGATGCTGAATGCTGGCGTTGTGAAGGATGGAAAAGGAATTGTGGTGCAAATTAAAAAATCTCAGTCTCAGAAATTTGTGCAGGTGCGTTTGCAGCCTGTCACGCCCGACATTATTCGGGTATCAGCCACCGAAGGCAAATCGTTTTCCACCAAACCGAGCCTTATCGTAACCAATCTCAATGTGAAAACACCGGCATTTACGGTGTCAGAAGATGCGCAGTTTGTTTCTCTGAAAACAGAAAAACTGATAGCCAAAGTATCCCTCAAAACCGGTGAAGTGTCGTTTTTCGACCTTTCGGGTCGTGCGATTCTGAAAGAAAACGCTGGTGGTGGAAAAACATTTACCTCTATTCAGGATGGCGGAAAACCCGCTGTTGCTGTGCGTCAGGTTTTTGAATCGCCCGAAGATGAGGCGTTCTACGGATTGGGACAACACCAATCTGATGAGTTCAACTACAAAGGCAAAAATGAGGTACTGTATCAGTACAACACCAAAGTTTCGGTTCCATTTGTTTTGTCGAACAAAAACTATGGACTGCTGTGGGACAATTATTCCCTCACCCGCTTTGGCGATCCGCGCGATTATGCACAACTTTCGCAATTTAAACTCTACGATGAAGAGGGCAAAGAGGGCGGAATAACGGCGACCTACTACAACGAGCCCGAGCTGAAAAAGGCGGTTGTAAAACGTACTGAGAAAACTATTGACTACGAACATCTGGAAACACAGAAAAATTTTCCGGCAGATTTTAAATTTTCGCGTGCCTATATCACCTGGAAAGGCAGCATCGAACCCAAAGAGTCGGGTTTGTTTCGCTTTATCCTCTACTACGGCGGCTATACCAAAGTTTACATAGATGAGAAGCTTGTGGTTGCCGAAAGATGGCGTACAGCCTGGAACCCCAACAGCTACAAGTTTGCTGTGGAACTGACCAAAGGCAAAAAACACAGCTTGCGCATCGAGTGGAAGCCCGATGGCGGATCGTACATTGGCCTGAAAGCTTTGAGCCCTGTGGCACCTGAAATACAGAATAAGCTTTCGTTGTGGTCGGAGGTTGCTGATATGATCGACTACTATTTTGTGTATGGTAAGAATGCCGATGAGGTGATCAGTGGCTACCGGACTATCACCGGCAAGGCACAGATTATGCCCAAATGGGCGATGGGATTCTGGCAGAGCCGCGAGCGTTACAAAACGCAGGAAGAGCTGGTGACCGCCGTTCAGGAATTCCGCAAACGTCGCATTCCGCTCGACAATATCGTACTGGACTGGTCATACTGGCCCGAAACTGCGTGGGGAAGTCACGATTTTGATCTGAAACGTTTCCCCGATGCCAAAAAAATGGTGGACGAAGTACACAAGCTGAACACGCACATCATGATTTCGGTTTGGCCGAAATTTTACCATACCACCGATAATTACAAGGCGCTCGATGCCAAAGGCTGGATGCACCGTCAGGCTGTGAAAGATTCTGTTCGCGACTGGATTGGCAAAGGATACATCGGGTCGTTTTACGATCCCTATTCGCAGGGAGCACGCGATATGTTTTGGGGACAAATGAAGGAAAAACTCTACACCAAAGGCTTTGATGCCTGGTGGATGGATGCTTCTGAGCCCGACATTCTGACCAATGCGAGCCTCGAATACCGCAAAAAACTGTCGAATCCGACGACTATCGGAACCTCATCGCGCTATTTCAATACCTATGCGCTGATGAATGCCAAAGCTATTTATGAAGGTCAGCGTAAGGAAGATCCCAACAAACGGGTGTTTCTGCTTACCCGTTCCGGATTTGCCGGATTGCAACGTTACTCTACCGCCACGTGGAGTGGTGATATTGGTACCCGTTGGGAAGATATGAAAGCGCAGGTTTCAGCCGGTCTGAATTTTGCCATGTCGGGTATTCCATACTGGACTATGGATATCGGTGGATTCTGTGTGGAAGGTCGTTACGAGCGTGCCATCGAAGGAAGCGAAGATCAAAACGAATGGCGCGAACTCAATGCCCGCTGGCATCAGTTTGGGGTATTCTGTCCGCTCTATCGTAGCCACGGACAGTTCCCGTACCGCGAATTGTACAACATAGCACCCGAGTCGCACGATGCTTATCAAAGCATTTTGTACTACAATAAATTGCGTTACCGTCTGATGCCCTACATCTACACGATGGCCGGTATGACAAACACCGACGATTACACCATTATGCGGGGTCTGACCATGGACTTTGGCGCAGACAATCAGGTAGCAAATATCAGCGACCAATTTATGTTTGGTCCTGCTATGTTGGTTTGTCCGGTAACACAATACAAACAACGCAGCCGCGAGGTATATTTGCCGGCCACCACAGGTTGGTATGATTTCTACACCGGAAAATTTATTTCGGGTGGAATGACCCTCAAAGCGGATGCACCTTATACCCGTTTGCCTATCTACGTAAAAGAGGGCGCGATTATTCCGGTTGGTCCCGAAATTCAGTACACCGACGAGAAGAAAGCGGAGGTTATTACCCTGTTTGTTTACGCCGGTAAAGATGGTCAGTTTAAGCTTTACGAAGATGAAGGTGTAAACTACAACTACGAGAAAGGCTTGTCGGCAACCATTCCGTTCAGCTACAACGAAGCCACACAAACGCTGACTATTGGTGAGCGTAAGGGAACATTCCCCGGCATGTTGGAGCAACGTACATTCCGGGTTGTAAAGGTATCGGTACAAAAACCGGTAGCATTCAACCCCGATGCGGAAGCCAATCAGGTCGTACAATATACAGGAAAAACAGTACAGGTAAAACTGTAAATGAAAGGGTGATTCTGCCTCGGTTTACGGACTGAGGCAGAATTGTAGGATTAATAAACTATTCAATAATCAGCCTTATATTAATATTAGAAATGAGAAAAGCAAAAATATTTTCAGGTGTAGCCCTTGCTGCACAGCTCTTTATATCCGGACATATTAATGCCGCAAAGCCGGTTTATCTGGACGATACCAAACCCATTGAACAGCGCGTGGAAAATGCGTTATCGCTGATGACAATGGAAGAAAAAGTGGCACTTTGTCATGCCCAATCGAAATTTAGCAGCAAAGGTGTTGCCCGCCTCGGGATACCCGAAGTGTGGATGAGTGATGGCCCGCACGGCGTACGTGAGGAGATTCTTTGGGACAGTTGGTCGGAAGCCAAATGGACGAGCGACTCGTGTACTGCATTCCCTGCACTTACCTGTCTGGCCGCTACTTTCAATCCCGAAATGTCGTTGATTTACGGTCGTGCCATTGGTGCAGAGGCCCGTTACCGTCGCAAAGAGGTACTGCTCGGCCCCGGTGTAAATATTTACCGTACCCCCATGAATGGCCGTAACTTCGAGTATATGGGTGAAGATCCGTTTTTGGCATCGAAGATGGTGGTTCCTTACATCCACGGTGTTCAGGAAAATGGTGTAGCAGCCTGTGTGAAGCATTATGCCCTGAATAATCAGGAGAAATGGCGTGGCCATATTGATGTACAGCTTTCGGACAGAGCGCTTTACGAAATCTATCTGCCCGCTTTCAAGGCTGCGGTAGAAGATGGTAAAGTGTGGTCTATCATGGGTTCGTACAACAAATTCCGTGGTCAGCACTGTTGTCACCACGATTTGTTATTAAACAAAATTCTGAAAGGCGACTGGAAGTTTGATGGAACAGTGATAACCGATTGGGGTGGTGCGCACGACATGATGGAGGCTGCCAACAACGGATTGGATATCGAAATGGGAACCTGGACAAACGGATTGACAAGTGGTGCGAGTTTTGCCTACGACAACTATTACCTGGCCAATCCATTCATCAAAGCATTGAAAGAGGGAAAAGTATCGCCCAAAGTACTGGACGACAAGGCACGCCGCGTGTTGCGTATGATTTTCCGCACATCGATGAGCCCAAACCGCCCCTGGGGAAGTTTTGCCACCGAAGAACATGCAAAAATTGGTAAAACAGTTGCAGAAGAGGGTATTGTGTTGTTGAAAAACAGCAAAAGCATATTACCTTTGAAGTTAAACAGCATACGCAAAATTGCCGTTATCGGCGACAATGCTACCCGTCGGATGACTGTGGGTGGTGGAAGTTCTGTATTGAAAGCCAAATATGAAGTATCGCCTTTGCAGGGGTTGAAAAACAGACTGGGAGATAAGGTTTCCATCTCTTACACCATGGGTTATGCCGCAGGTGCACCGGCTTATGGTCGCGAGATACCCTCGAAATACAAAGCTGATTCGTTGATTATTGAGGCGGTTAATCAGGCTAAATCGGCAGATGTTGTGCTTTATTATGGTGGATTAAACAAAAATCATTATCAGGATTGCGAAGATGGCGACCGTCAGCAGTATAACCTGCCTTTTGGTCAGGACCGCTTGCTCGAAGAGATTCTGAAAGTCAATAAAAATGTGGTTGTGGTTCTCATTGGCGGAAATGCTGTGGCTATGCCGTGGATTGATAAAGTTCCTGCTGTTGTGCAAGCCTGGTATTTGGGTACAGAAGCCGGCAACGCTATGGCGGCAGTATTGACCGGTGACGTTAACCCTTCGGGAAAATTGCCAATGAGCTTCCCCGTGAAACTGACCGACAACGGAGCGCATTCGTTTGATAAAGTTTGTTTCCCCGGAGATAGCATCAAAGAGATTTACAAAGAAGATATATTGGTGGGATACCGCTGGCACGACACCAAAAACATAGCACCGTTGTTTGCTTTTGGTCACGGATTGTCGTACACAACCTTCCAATATGGAAAAGCGACTACCGACAAATCGAAATACAGTGCCAATGACGTGGTGAAACTGACCTTTACGCTTACCAACACTGGCAAAGTGGCCGGTGCAGAGGCTGCGCAGGTTTACATTACCGATACCAAATCGTCTGTGTTGCGCCCAACCAAAGAGTTGAAAGGATTCAGTAAAGTTAAGCTTAATCCGGGCGAGAGCAGACAGGTGCAGATAGAATTGCCGGTGAAGGAGTGGGCATTTTACAGCGAAACCGAAAAAACATGGGTTGTCGAGCCCGGACAGTTTGTTGTGAAAATTGGCGCCTCTTCGCGTGATATCAGACAACAGGTGAGTGTGGAGATTCAGTAGAAGAGTTGTGAGTAAACTAGTAAACAAGTAGACCGGTAAACGAGCAGACTTGTAACTTGAACCCCGTCTACTAGTTTACTAGTCTACTTGTAATTATAAAAAAAACAATCATGAAAAAGACAAATATATTAACATGCATAGTGCTGATGCTGTCTGTTGTGACGGCTATGGCGCAACGAAATGCCCGGTTTATGGCCAAGTCGCCGGATGGAAAAATAGAATTGACCGTCACATCATCGCCCAACCTGAGTTGGTCGGTGAAACATCAAAACGATGTGATGATTGCCCCTTCGGAAATGACGATGACACTCGCGACCGGCGAGGTGCTTGGGAAAGATGTACAAATTCTCTCTTCTGCCAATGTGCCTATGAAGGAGAGCATTCAGACTTCCTTGTACAAAAAGAAAATAATAAATAACGAATACAGACAACTGACCATACTTTGCAAAAGCAATTGGGGAGTTGTCTTTCGTGTATATAACGATGGGGTGGCTTATCGCTTTTTTACCAAAAGAAAAGGCGACATGACGGTTGTCAGCGAAGAGTCGAACTTCAATTTCAATGCCGATTATCCCTGTTTTATCCCTTATGTGTGTGATTTAAGAGATCCCAAAGATCAATACGTTTCGGCGTTTGAGGCGCTTTACGACAAAATCACCATTTCGCAGTTCAAAGCCGATTCCTTGTCTCTCGTTCCACTATTGGTGAATGTGGGTAAAGGTAAAAAAGTGGCTGTGTTAGAGGCAGATTTGCAGGACTATCCCGGTATGTTTCTGACGGTAAACAAGACTACTAAGACCGGATTTCAGTCCCGATTTGCCAACTATCCGACCGAAGAGAAGATAGGCGGATTTGCCAATCTGAATATGATGCCGGTGAAACGTGCCGGTTATATCGCCAAAGTGAGTGGAACACGTTCGTTTCCGTGGCGTGTAGCCATTATTTCGGAAAACGACAAAGAGTTGCTCAACAACGATATGGTTTACAAACTCTCTACCCCTTCGCAAATCAAAGATATGAGCTGGATAAAACCCGGTAAGGTGGCCTGGGACTGGTGGAACAACTGGAATATTTCCGGCGTAGATTTTAAAGCAGGTGTAAATACGCAAACCTATAAATATTACATCGATTTTGCTTCTAAAAACGGCATCGAATACATTGTGTTGGACGAAGGATGGTCTGTATCGGCCACCAATATGATGGAGATATCGAATAATATTGACCTCAAAGAGCTGATAGCCTACGGAAAACAAAAACATGTGGATTTGATTTTGTGGGCAAGCTGGCGCGCCATCTATGCGCATCTCGATGCTGCTTTGGAAAAATACGCGGCGATGGGCATCAAAGGATTTAAAATAGATTTTGTGGACAGAGACGACCAAATCATGGTACGTGCCTGCACCGAAATTGCCCGCAAAGCGGCTGATAAGAAGTTAGTTATCGATTATCACGGTATGTTTAAACCGGCCGGATTGCAAACTACCTATCCCAATGTGCTCAATTTCGAAGGGGTAAGAGGATTGGAAAACTGCAAATGGCACAACTACGATGCGGCAACCTACGAGGCTACCATGCCATTTATCCGTATGCTGGCCGGCCCTGCCGACTACACGCCGGGTGCCATGCGTAATGCCAACAAAAGCTGCTATCGTCCGGTGAACGACAACCCGATGAGTCAGGGCACACGATGCCACCAACTGGCCATGTATGTGGCATTCGAAGCACCTTTGCAAATGTTGGCCGACAATCCGACCGCTTACATGAAAGATCAGGAGTGTACCTCGTTTATATCCAAAATACCAACCGTTTTTGACGAAACCATTGCACTTGATGGTCGGGTAGGGGAGTTTCTCTCACTGGCTCGTCGCAAAGGTGATGTGTGGTATGTTGGTGCGCTCACGCAATGGAATGCACGGGAGATTGAGATTGATTTCTCTTTTCTGGGGAAAGGACAATTTCAGGCCGAAATCATGAAAGATGGAGTCAATGCAGATCGTCAGGCTACGGATTATAAAAAAGAGATTGTTACTGTAAATGCTCAATCGAAATTGAAGTTTCAACTTGCACCCGGTGGTGGTCTGGCCATTGTTATCGGTAAATAGTTGAAGAAGAGAAAGATATTGATGTCTAATAAATTAAGTAATACAAATTATGAAATATAGATTATTTATATTGCCCCTATTGCTATTGTCCGGCTTTGTGGGCAGTGCAAATGCCAACAAAGGGCCGGCTTTGAAACTCTGGTTCAACAAACCGGCACAATATTTTATTAATGCTCTGCCTATCGGCAACGGGCGTTTGGCAGCTATGGTGTATGGTCGTCCGGCCGAAGAGACCATCAACCTCAACGAGGAGTCGTTGTGGACAGGCGGACCCTCGAACAACAATCCGAATCCCGAATCACCCAAATATCTGCCTTTGGTGCGTGAGGCACTGGCGAAGGATGATTTGGCCAAAGCCGATCAGCTGGTTCGCAAAATGCAGGGACTTTTCAGTCAGTCGTATGCCCCGCTGGGCGATTTGGTGATCAAACAAAAATTCGAAGGTGAAGCCACCAATTACTACCGCGACCTCTCTCTGGCTACGGCTGTGGCTACTACCCGATTCACTGCCGGAGGTGTCGATTATATTCGCGAGGCGTTTGTGTCTGCCCCCGATCAGGTGATTGTATTGCGTTTTACAGCCTCTAAACCCGGTGCATTGAACTTTGCCCTTTCAACGAAATCTTTGTTGAAACCCGAATGCAAAGCCGAAGGAGCAGAGTGGGTGATGAGTGGCCGTGCGCCCTCACATGCCGACCCTACCTACATGAGCACATCGGATAAGCCGGTGCAATGGGGTGGCGACTGCAAAGGAATGCGTTACCAATTGCGGGTGAAAGCATTGCACAACGATGGCAAACAGACTACAACTGCCAATGGCATTGAAATAAGTGGAGCAACAAATGTGACGCTGGTACTCTCGGCTGCAACAAGCTTCAATGGCTTTGACAAATGTCCGGTTAGTTCCGGCAAAGATGAAGTGGCTGCCGCAAAAGGTTATCTGGCCAAACTCGGAGCAAAAAGTTACGATGTGATGAAATCGGCTCATGTGGCTGATTTTTCGAAATATTTCAACCGTTTGAAATTTAATATTTTGAATGGTACATCTGAGGAGAAACTGCCAACAGACGAGCGTTTGAAGAAATATCAGAAAAACAGCGAAGACCATGGACTGGAAGTGTTGTTGTATCAATATGGCCGTTATTTGTTGATTTCAAGTTCGCGCGCCGGTGGCATTGCTGCCAACCTGCAAGGCAAGTGGAATGTGGATCTGCAACCGGCGTGGAGCTGCAATTATACCGTAAATATCAACCTGCAAATGAACTACTGGGCGGCAGAAAAAACCGGTTTGGGCGATATGAACCAACCGATGATTCAGCAGGTGGTGAATATGTCGAAAACCGGAACAGAAGTGGCCAAAAATATGTTTGGCTGCAATGGCTGGGCTTCGGGTCACAACTCAGACATCTGGGCCATGACCACACCCGTAGGTCATATGGGAAAGGGCGATCCGCAGTGGGCAAACTGGGTAGTGGGCAGTCCCTGGCTGGCACAGCATGTGTGGGAACGTTATGCCTACAATGGCGACAAGAAATACCTGAAAACAGTCGCCTATCCGGTGATGAAAGGTGCTGCTGAGTTTTGCCTCGACTGGTTGGTGGCTGATAAAAACGGCAAGCTGCTGACCTCACCTTCTACCTCATCCGAAAACCGTTTCAGAGGTCCCGATGGAAAAAACTGGGCCGTCTCTGCCGGAGCAACCATGGATTTGGCATTGATTCGCAATTTGTTAGAAAATACCATAGAAGCGACTACCGTATTAAATACAGATGCCGCTTTGCGCAATAAAATGACTACCGCATTGGCCCAAATGTTGCCTTATCAAATCGGCAAAAAAGGGAACTTGCAGGAGTGGGCACAAGATTTTGAAGAGCCCGATCCCACACACCGACACGTGTCGCACCTGATTTGTCTGCACCCGGGTAACGATATTTCGGCCAACAAAACACCTGAACTGTTTAATGCCTGCAAGAAAACGCTCGAAATTCGTGGCGATGGCGGTACCGGCTGGGCACGTGCCTGGAAGGTGGCCTGGTGGGCCCGTTTGCTCGATGGCAATCATGCCTACAACATTTTGAAAAACGACCTGGAATATTGCGAAGACAGAGGTTTCTCGGAGAGTGGTGGAACCTATCCCAACCTGCTCAACGCCTGCCCGCCTTATCAGATTGATGGTAACTTTGGCGTGGTGGAAGGTATCTCAGAGATGCTGATGCAGAGTCACTTGAAGGAAATCCACCTGTTGCCTGCTTTGCCCGATGCATGGGCCGATGGTTACATCTGTGGTCTGAAAGCCCGCGGAGGATATTCGGTAGATATCTATTGGGCCAAAGGTCAACTGACATCTGCTATTCTCACAAGCAGCACTGCCGGTGTTTGCAAATTGCGCACCAAAGAGCCTGTGACGATAAAAGGGTTGAAAATTAAATCAGAAGAACAAAATAGCCCTGCCGGCAAAACATACTTACACACATTTGTTGTTGCCGCCGGTGGTAAATACGTTATTTTGAAATAACCCAATATCACACACACACTACACAACACTAATTACTTTATGAAAAAAACACTGCTTTTTGTTTTAGTTGCCCTTTCGCTTTTACGGTTTTCACCGTTGACTGCGCAAATGGTGACACCTGAGATGTACTTTGCTGATTATTCGCGGATTAAAGATGCGAACGGAGTGGCAAAACCATTTGCTAAGGATCCTTCTGTCATTGAATTTGGCGGACGTTTCCTTATGTATTATTCCATTTGCGGACCCTCTACCAATGGTTCGCCCGGCAACGGTGGCTGGTCGATGGGTATTGCAGAAAGTGAAGATTTAATTCAATGGAAAAAAATAGGTGAGATAGTGGCTGATCCGGCCTACTCTTTTGAAAATAAGGGGATTTGCGCCCCTTGTGCAAAGGTATTTAACGGAAAGGTGCATCTTTTTTATCAAACCTATGGCAATGGCAGCGGAGATGCAATTTGTCATGCCTGGTCAACTGACGGCAAAACTTTTGTCAGAAACAAAACCAACCCGATTTTTCGCCCTACCGGAGCCTGGACCTGCGGACGTGCAATTGATGCTGAGGTGTTTCATTTCGGAAACAAATATTTCCTCTATTTTGCGACAAGAGATGTGCCGTATGCAAAACAGATAACCGGAGTGGCGACAGCACCGGACACAACGACGACTTTTAATAAATCTGTATGGACACAGGCCTGTACCGAGTCAATTTTGTTTCCTGAGTATGCCTGGGAGGGTGGAACTACCAACGGTTGTACCGAAGGAGCATCAATAATCCAACGAAACGGAAAGCTCTATATGTTTTATGCCGGAAATTACAACAACAAACCGCAGCAAATCGGTGTGGCGGTGAGTACAGATGGCCTGAAATGGACAAAGCTATCGACAACCCCTTTTCTGGCAAACGGCGCCAACGGAACCTGGAACAAAAGCGAGTCGGGGCATCCCGGTATTTTCGACCTCGACGGACAGCAATCATTCCTTTTTTATCAGGGAAATAACGATGGTGGAAAAACCTGGTTTTTGTCACAAATTGAGATTTTCTGGAATGCCAATGGCCCATCCAAAGTTTTCACCGGCATAGCAGATGTGAAAGATGCGCAAAATCTGAAGATTTCCTGTCAGTCGAAAGAGATAACCATCAGAGGTCAGGTGGGCGTGAAAACCAAATTGTTTTTGCTTGATTTATCCGGTCGTGAGGTATATTCTGCTGTTCTTCAAGAAGGAAGTCTGAACAAAATCAATGTTTCTGATTTGAAAAATGGTGTTTATCTGTTGAAAATCAATGATAAGAAATCGGTGTTTTCCCGCAAACTTATTGTAAAATAAATAATAGTTTTGAACATGAAATTCATGAAATTAACAGTCAGTTCTCTTTTGTTTTCTCTTTTTCTTTTGTCAAATATTCAGGCACAATCAGCATTGCCCCGCATGATGTTTGGCGATACTACGCGCATCGGAGCACCGTTTGCCAAAGATCCACATGTAATTAAATTCGGAGGCCGTTATCTGATGTACTATTCCATTCCGGGAAAGAAAGCCGGAAATTCGTGGCAGGGCTGGGGCATGGGAATTGCAGAAAGCAAAAATCTGTATGACTGGAAAAAAATCGGCGAAATAACCCCTTCGACAGATGCCTTTGAGCAAAAAGGAATTTGTGCCCCCTGCGCATTAGTCATCAAAGGCAAGGTACACCTCTTCTACCAAACCTACGGAAACGGTGCCAAAGATGCCATTTGCCATGCTTATTCCATCGATGGAGTTAACTTCACCCGTAATGCCACCAACCCTATTTTCAGGGCAACGGGAGACTGGAACTGCGGACGAGCCATCGATGCAGAGGTTGTCAAATACAAAGGACAGTACTTCCTTTATTTTGCTACACGCGATCCGAAATATCAGTTTCAGATAATGGGTGTGGCTACAGCACCGGGCAACAGCAACTTCAACCGCGAAACCTGGACTCAGGCCTGCAATGCCCCGGTCTTGAAACCCGAATACAAATGGGAGGGTGGTTGTACAGAGGGTGCTTCTATCATCAAACGCAACGGGAAACTCTACATGTTTTATGCCGCCAACTACAACAATGCCCCACAGCAGATAGGGGTAGCTGAGAGTACAGACGGTATTACATGGAAAAAGTGTTTCGACCAACCTTTTCTGGCCAACGGTAAACCCGGTGAGTGGAACCAAAGCGAGTCGGGCCATCCGCATATTTTCGACAATGGAAAAACCTCGTTCCTGTTTTATCAGGGAAATAATGATGGTGGCAAAACCTGGCTTCTCTCCAATCTGGAGGTGGTTTGGAGTAAAACAGGTCCTAAGCTGAAATAAAAAACGGCAGATTTTTCGACTGTACTTCGGAAAATCTGCTTTGGCAATATTCTGGTAATTCACAATGAAATGAAGGTAAATACACGCACATCTTTTCTAAAATATAAAACAGAGACCATTTCACTATTCCTGATAATAGTTCTTATTTCTCTGAATGCCACGGCGCAGACATTCCGTAAGGATATCTCTCTGAGTGGCAAAGGCTGGCGTATCTGGTTAGATAGCACTGCCACCTGGAAAAATGACACATTGCATCTGCCCCGCACACTGAAATTATCCATAATCCCCGCCAAAAAACCGACTTGTGGCTGGGATAATCTCTACAAATCAAAAGGCATAACCGGTAAAATACCGGCCTGTTTCGAAGAGGTTTTCGGAAAAGGCGATCCGCTGTGGCGTTACCACGGTGTGGGCTGGTTTTCGCGCGAAATGGATATCCCTGCCGATTGGGCCGGAAAAACCATTCGCCTGCACATCGAAAAATCGCGTTTGCGCATGGAGTTGTACGTCAACGAAAAGCTGGCTGGATACGACATTGTGGCCGAAACACCCTATACTGCCGATATATCAGCTTTTGTAAAACCCGGTACGAAGAACCGCATAGCCATCCGCATCACCAACCCCGACGGACAGCGTGGGTGGAACGATGCACCTGCCACCAACTGGGGCGAAAAGTATAAACTTATTCCGGGTCACGACTTCGGCGGCGTTGGCAATGTATCGCTAACGGCTACTGCCGATTGCTATATCGACGACCTGTTTGTGAAAAATCTGTTGCCGGCAAAAGGCCGCAACATTCAGATACAACTGGCCATCAGAAATAAAGAGAAATCGAAACGAAACCTGAAAATCGATGCCGATATTGTTTCGTATGCCGATGGCAAAACGATTTACTCAACCTCGTGGAATGCGGTTGCACCGTCGGACACCACGATTGAAACAGCCAAACAGCTGCAGGTGCCTACCGCCAAACTCTGGGATACCGAAAATCCGAACCTCTACTATTGCCGTGCGAGAATATCGGGCGATGGTGTGTCGGACAACTACGAGGCGCGTTTCGGCTTCCGCGTTTTCGAAGTGAAAGCCAATGCCGAAGGACAGAATAATTTTTACCTCAATGGCAACCGGGTACGCATTCGCACCTCGATCGACTGGGGATTTTACTGGCAAACCGGTTTTTACCCAACAGAGGAGCAGGCCCGCAAGAATGTGGAAAATGCCAAACTGATTGGGCATAACTGCCTCAGCTTTCACCGTCGGATAGGTGAGCCGCTGGTGATGAAGTATGCCGACGAAATGGGGCTGATGATATACGAAGAGCCCGGTGGAATGCCCGGTGTGGACGACTTGCGCGCTTCGGCCTGGATTGCCGATGCATCTTACGACAAGGCCTATCACTCGGCCTTCACCATGCCCGAAAAATTCAGCCGCATGGTGAAGCGCGACCGCAATCACCCTTCGCTTATGATCTGGAACCTGGTGAATGAGCAGTGTACCTACGACAATCTGCATAAACTGATATTTGACGAAACCCTGAAAGCTGACAATTCCCGCATGGTGGTCAATCAGTCGGGAGGACAATATGGCGATGCTTCGGGATACGTTCCACACATGCGTCCCTACGAATACAGTCCGCGACTGACGCTGATAGACGACCACACCGTGTTGGCCAAGTCCCGTTTTCAGGAGAGCGACCTCAAAGCGCATCAATCGAAAAATGACAGTTGCATCCGCTACTGGGGTGAGGTGCGTTGTTACTGTGGTCCCGACAACTATTATCTGCTGGCAAACCCCAAAGATACAACCGGATACGACTATAAGTCGTGGTCTGCGCTGGGCAAAAAGACAGAACTTTACTTTAAACAAAACGATTTTAAAAATCATCCGAACATCAAAAGTCCGGCCGATTTGAGTGTGCAGGCCGGTCGCGGACTGATGTATATCGATGGTCGTCTGGGGCAGGCGATACAACTAAGCAATTCCAACGACGGATACGCCATCAATGGATGGAGCGGCACCAATCAGAGTCTGGGCGACGATATGCTGGCCTGGTACTCTGCGCTTTGCGATGAGGGGCGTAACCTGAAAGGCCCCGCCTCTGACCTGGCCTACTGGATACGTCCGTTGCAGATTGCCATTGTGCGCCAAAACGGCAAGTATTTTGCCCCCGGCGAGACGGCCCGTTTTAGCGTTAGTTTGTTCAACGAAAACAGAATTCCCGCCGGAGAATATACCCTTCAACTCAGGGTAAAGGATGGAGATGGAAAATACACCTCATTCAAACAGGAGAAAACAATTTCTGTTAAAGCCGGCGACTATTTTACCGAAACGCTGGACGAGAATTTGCCCGTTACATTGGATGCTGCCTGGAAGGGCGGATACATCACCCTCGAAGGCAAGTTGCTGAAAGAGGGCAAAGTGGTTGCCGACGGAGCCGAGCAGGTTTTGCTGAAAAACCGCAAGTCGTATGCCGCTGATCTCGCAGGTAAATCCATTGCCGTTTACCAATGGCCGGCTGCCGCTACTGCTTTGGGCGATGCCGGAGTTGCGTTTCAGACATTTAACCCAAATACAAAAGCAAATACAATACTTGCCGCAGGTGTGCCTGCGCAACTCCCGGAGATGCTCAAACAGGTGAAATCGGGTGCCACGCTGGTGGTGAAATTCGACTCTGCCTGGGCTAAAGCCTTTTACGATCAAAAAATTCTGAAAGAAAAAGTGACCACCTGGGGTGGCCGTCAGAAAGAGTATTGGAACGGAAACGGCTGGGGTTATGTAGATGCCCTTATCGGCAATCAGGCCATGCCGTCGGGCCGTTGCATCGGCACCAACAGCTGGGAGGTGCCTTCAGATCCCGTAGGTTTTGAACCATTTGTGAGCAACTACCCGCAAAAGTCGTACGGTGCGTTTTTCTTCCGCCCCGATACGCTGCTAACACTGTTTGGTGAAATTCGCTACGGAAAAGGCAAAATCGTAGTGGCACCCTCTTATCCTGTGGATGCCAATGAAGCATTTAATGATCTGGTTTTCTTTAATATACTATCTAATCTGTACTAATCTAAAATTAAATGAAACGTTTAACTAATCTTTTGCTTATCTCTTTGCTTGCATGTACGATGCAGGCACAGCAGTTTTTGCCCTCAGGTGTAAAAACTAAATCTATCGAAAAATGGGAAAATCTTCGTTTTGGCGCATTTGTACACTTCAACGACAACACCTTTATGGAGAAGGAGTTTTCTAAAAACACCGATCCCAACACATTTAATCCCACCAACATCGACTTCGATGGCATGATGAAGACCTTCAAAAAAGCGGGGGTAAAATATGCCGTCCTGACTACCCGTCACACATCGGGTTTCTGTCTGTGGGACAGCAAACTGACTAAATTTGACATCGCAAACAGTCCGTACAAAAAAGATGTAGTGAAAATGTTTGTGGATGCCTGTCGCAAAGCGGGTATCAAGCCCTGCCTCTACTATTGCCTGTGGGGTGGTGGCAACTGGTTTCCGTGGGAGTGGAACCCGACTATCAAGAGCGAGCTCGAAGGTACTTCGGTGAAGAATATCACTCAGGGACAACTGGCCGAGCTGGCTTCGAACTACGGTGAAATCTACGAATTTTGGATCGATATGCAATGCTGGAATACCCCCGACCTGAAACCACAGGAGATGTACGACCTCATCAAATCGAAACAGCCGCAAACCTTCATCCATTTCAATCAACACGTGCAGGATGGTACCAAAATCAACTATTTTCCGTCCGATTTCCTGAACGGGGAAGAGCGCATTCCGCCGGTGACCGGTCACAACCCTATTCGCACCGTGGATAACAAAAGCTATTATCTGCCTTTCGAATACGAACTGCCTTCGCAAAGAGCCGACCACCGTACCCTCGGTTTTGGACTGCTCAAAGGATCGTGCTGGTTTACACATTCCGACAGTCAGTTTTATCCGGTAGACACACTATACAAATATATAAAACAAAGTTACGACCGCGGAGGATGCAATGTGCTTCTTTCGACAGCCCCCGACAAATCAGGTAGTTACCGCAAGTCTGATGCCGACAGCATCATCAAACTGGGTAAGAAGATTTGGGCCATGAAACGTAAAAAGTGAGCTGATATCTGAGACCTGAGGGTGGTTTTGTGTGTCTTTGTTTTATTATTTATATTAAATATTTTAGATTAGAGAATATATATATTTACAGATTTAATTTTTACTATGACACACGCACGCACTTTGGTAACCGGACTGTTTTTCAGTGCCTTTACCGCATTTTCACAAACCTACCAACCGCACGTTTTCAAAACGGTGCCTTTTGGTGGAGGAGGTTGTTCTACCGGGGTAATTACCTGCCCCACACAGAAAGACCTGATTTTTGTTCGCACCGACATGGGTGGTGCATTTCGCTGGATTGAAGCCGAAAAAGGATGGAAAAGCCTGCATTTCGCGGCACCTAAGGCCGGACTGCTCTGTACAGAGAGTCTTGCTGTCGATCCGTCATCGCCCAATCGGGTGTATATTGTGGCGGGAGAAGTTTACTTCGATGGTGGAGCAACCACGTTGATGCGCTCAGTTGACTATGGCGATACGTGGGAGTACATTGATGTAACGGCTAAATTCAAAGCCAGTTCAAATGCCGGTGGACAGAAGGGTAGTGGCGAACGCCTGATGGTTGACCCCAATAAGGGGAATGTGTTGTATTATGGTTCGCGCGCAACCGGTTTGTGGAAAAGCACCGACTATGGAACAACCTGGAACAAGGTAACAACTTTTCCGGTGACATCAAATAGCACAGGAAACGGTGTTTTATTTGTCGATTTTCTGGCAGAACAGTCGGCCAAAGGGCAGGAGTCTCAGATTTTGTATGCAGGTATATCTAGAACCGATAAAGTGGCGCCGGTCGATTCAGCCAACATATACATTTCGTATGATGCAGGTAAGGAGTGGCTTCCCTTATCAGCCATGAAAGGGAGTGGAACGCTTACACCGCCTGCCAATCTGACCCCGCAACACACTGCTTATGCCGATGGTAAAATATATGTGACGTATGGCGATGCCAAAAAAGCCTGTTTGTGGCGCTTCGATTTATACACTGATATGTGGGAGGATATTTCGCCGGCCGACAATTTACCAATTTCCGGAGTGGCAATAGATAGCCGTGTAAATCCGACTACAATTGCTTTGACCACGAACTCGCAATATGCCTGGCAGGGTTGGGTAACCGGTGTAAATTCCTATGGCGATGATTTTTTCAGAGGAAAGATTGATGCCAATGGGAAAATAACCTGGGATAAGCGAATGATTAACGCAGGATTGGCGAAGTTCGACATGAATTCCGATATTATAAATGGCGGATTGCATTGGGCCTGGGATGTTGAAATAGATCCGTTTAACAAAAACCGGATTTTTATCACCTCAGGAAATGGGATCTATTCGTCCGACAATTTTACAGCCACCCCATCCATCTGGTATTACAATGTAAAAAATCTGGAACAAACCATTACAATGGATGTAGCCTCTGTGCCCGGTGGAAAATTTATGCTGGCTCTCGGCGATATATCGGGCGGGGTTTATTCCGATTTTACGCAGAAATGTATTCGCTTTAACCCCTCTCAGGCGGTGACCAACTCGGTGGATTATTCGCCTGTTTCGAAGATGTTGATTCGCTCTGGTAGTAACCGGATGGCAAATGGCGTGCAAAGTACGGTAATGACCTCTGATAAAGAGGGTGTACTGTGGACAGGTGTGGCGATTGCTAATTTGCCGCTGAAACCGGCTTTGCCCAACCCGCTGACCTCGAAAGATGCCGGGCCCTCATACGGTTGTGCTGTGTTGAGTGCCGATGGTACCACCATTGCCTATTCGTTTTATTGGGAGGTAAATGATGTGAGGTATTACGGTACCTATTATACCCGGGACAGGGGTAATACCTGGACACCACTGCCTTCTTCCGAAGGAGTAAATACAATGATTATAGCAGATAAAGTAGATCCTAATGCTTTCTATTTGAATAACGGTACATCCATTTGTTACTACAACTGGAATGGCACCACATACGACCTGAAAACCTATCCGCTTCCTTCCACAAGTATGAAAAACCGGATACGCATAAATCCACTCGTGGCCGGTGAATTCCTGGGTTGGGTAGGTGGTAGCAGCCTTTACCTGTTCTCTGACCATGGAGCTAAGTCTGTAAAACTGTCGATACCCAATTGCGTGGGCGCAGGTTGGGGAAAACCCGCCCCCGGAAGAACAAATCCCACCATATTTGCTTATGGCAAAGCATCGGGTGAGACTATTAACCGCGTTTACCGGACAGATGATTACGGGGCTACCTGGGTGAGAATTTCAGACAACAATGCTCAGTTTGGCGGGCTTTTAAACAAAGACCTTGTGGTTGGAGATATGAATGTATATGGTCGTGTTTATTACGGAAACCCCGGTATTGGTTTGATTTATGCAGACATCGCGTCGTCAAGTGCCATCGAAACGGTGAAAGAGTCAGGCCGCATTGTGAAAATATCGTCCAATATATCGGATGATCTCTTTACTGTTTATTCCGAAAAACCGACCACATATCGTATTCTTACGTTGTCGGGCACTGTGGTAGAAACCGGAAAATTTGAAGGTGCTGCCAACGTGGGTAATCTGATTACAAAAGGAGTCTATCTGGTAGAGTTTACAGAAGCCGGAACCAATTTGAGGCAGGTTGATAAACTGATTCGCAGGTAATAACCGGTAAAACCTCAAATAAATCAACGATATATGAAAATGAAATCAATCATATTTACATTCCTTCTTAGCCTGACGGTTGCCCTGCAAATGCAGGCGCAACCCCGGCTGACGCTCGATTTGAGCAAAAAAGGAATTGCCATAAGCCCGACTCACTACGGTATCTTCTTTGAGGATATCAACCATGCTGCCGATGGAGGCTTATATGCCGAACTGATTCGAAACCGATCTTTCGAAGATGCCGTGACACCGGTAAACTGGGGCGTGGTCAATCAGACCAATGCTGCGGCAACATTTGCGGTCGACAGCCTGACCACTCAGTTGAACGATGCACAGACCAAAGCGCTGAAGTTCAATGTTACGCAGGCCTCGCCAACAGCAAGAGCTGCTATCTACAATACCGGTTTCTGGGGTATAAATGTGGTGAATGGTCGAAAATACACCCTCACATTTTTTGCCAAATGTGATGCCGGATTCAGCGGAAACATCAATGTTTCGCTCGAAAGCAGCAGCTCTGTGAAATATGCACAGGCGGCAATAAGTGGCATTTCCGGCGAATGGCAAAAATTCAGCTGCACACTTACCGCTAACGGCAATGATCCTGCTGCCCGCTTTGTCATATCTGCCAATAGTACCGGTACAATCTGGTTCGATGTGGTATCGCTTTTTCCACCCACTTTCAACAACCGGCCCAACGGTCTGCGCCCCGAGCTGGCTCAGCTTTTGGTCGATTTACAGCCAAAATATTTCCGGTTTCCGGGAGGTTGTTTTGTGGAAGGCGAATTCTTAGCTGATCGTTTTCAGTGGAAAAAAACCATTGGAAATATCGAGGATCGTCCTGGCCATTACAACCGGTGGGGGTATCGCACATCCGATGGAATGGGCTTTCATGAGTTTCTGCAATTGTCCGAAGATATTGGAGCTATACCGATGTATGTCACCAATATCGGGGTTGCTCATCAGCAGTTTCAATCCTACACCGATTTGAACTGGTATATTCAGGATGTGCTGGATGCTCTGGAATATGCCAACGGAAGTGTAACCACCACTTATGGAGCTATGCGTGCCGCCAATGGGCATCCCGACCCCTTCAATATCGGGTATGTGGAGGTTGGCAACGAAAATCAGTGGAACGACAATTATGGGAAACGCTACACACTAATTGCCAACGCCATTAAGGCAAAATATCCGAATGTAAAATGTATTTCGAATGGCATTTATGGTGTCACTGCCGAAATTGTGGATGAACATTATTACAGTAGTCCCGAATGGTTTATTTCGCAATACAACAAATACGATGCCACAAACAGAGCAAGCTACAAAATCTATGTTGGTGAGTTTTCTGCCAATTCGGGTTGTGGTGGCGGCAATCTGCTGGCGGCCATCGGCGAAGCGGCTTTTATGTGCGGTATGGAGAAAAACTCAGATGTGGTGGTGATGAATGGTTACGCCCCCATTTTTGTAAATACCAACGACCGAAAATGGAACCCCGATCTGATTAATTTCAATTCATCGGGCATCTATTGTACGCCTTCGTATTATATGCAGAAAATGTTTGCCAATAACATTGGAACGCGCAACATCCCGGTTAAGGATTCATTGATTCAACAACCCGGACTGATCAACAACAAGGCCTTTGTGGGACTTGGTTCGTGGAAGACATCGGTGGAGTATTCCGATTTCGCGGTTGTGGGAAAAACCGGAAATGTCGTGCTCAACGAAACATTTGCCAACAGTACAAACTGGACAACAAGTGGCGGTGCATGGGCTGTTTCGGGTGGCCTTTATTCGCAAACAACTCTCACTTCTGACTATCGCTCGATTGCCAAAACTCAGATTCCCGATTCGGTCTATACCTTAACGGTGCGGGCTCGCAAAACAGGAGGGGCTGAGGGTTTCAACATCATTTTCGGTTACAAAGATGCACGTAATTATTACAAATGGAACCTCGGAGGCTGGGCCAATACCAAGCACGCGATACAGCAGGTATTGGGAGGGACAACACTCACTCTTAATTCTGTTAGTGGGGTGATTGCTACCGGTAGCTGGTATGATATTCGCATTGAAGTCAACAAAAACACAGTATCCTGTTATCTGAATGATGTGTTGATCCATTCCTTTACAGCCGATCCCACTTTGCTGCTCAACACTGCGGCATCGCTGGATGAAGATAATAAGCAGCTCTTTATCAAGGTAGTAAATCCTCAAACTGCGGATGTTACTACAACCCTCAATATCAAAGGGCTTACAGCAAATAAGATTGTGGGAAATGCTACCACACTCACCTCTGCCAATGTGACAGATGAGAATACAATGGCGTTACCTTCTAAGATTATTCCGGTTGTTTCAAACATCAGTGCAAATGGTAATTTGTTGAATTACACGTTTAAAGCCAATTCGGTAACGGTGCTCAAAATTTTTACTGATGGTGTAAATGCAGTTCCCGTAACCCGCGATCAGGAAGATAAATTCACAATCTATCCCAATCCGGCGAAAGATGTGGTTTTCTTTAAAGGTAAGCAGTCTGATGCTTTCCCTGTTCAAATTAAAGATTTGACAGGACGGATACAGATTTCTCAAACCATTGCAGATAACAAGATGGATATCTCTGTACTGAAACCGGGCATCTATTTGCTGACGGCAAAGAGGGCTGGAAAGTCTGTTTCTGTAAAACTGATCAAAGAGTAAATATTTGATTTTCAATTGCTAAACAAAATGAATAATGGAAAAACAATGTATGCGTCATTTTTTTATACTTTCCGACAGAATTTTGCGGATACATTGTTTTTCCTTACTTTTACACAAATCTATTCTAATTCTCTAATCTATTATTTATGAAAATGAAAACATTCTCTCTGATGTTGTTACTGGGCAT